>NZ_JASATC010000029.1:0-81759 GCF_038440135.1 Pseudomonas sp. OTU5201
CACCCCGTCGCGCCTTCGGGAGCGACATTGCTTCACCCCGGCACCCGCTCACAAGGCAGGTGCCGGTCGCAACACCGGAGGCCTTGCCTCCAGGCGGACCACCCTTACCGGGGCGGCCTCGCCCACTCTTCTATTCGACGGTTGGCCATCATTCACTGACGGCAAAGGGGGCACGCCACAAGCGTGCCCCCTTCTTTTTGTCCGCCAATTTCCAGCATCTCGACCCTTGTGGTCGCGAATTCATTCGCCCGCCAGGTTTACGTAATGCCCGTCACTCACTTCCCGCCGAGGATCAGGCAGGTGGTGGAGCCGGTCGCGTAGAGCTTGCCATCCACATCGTAGATGCGCCCCTCGGCCAGGGCAGTGGTACGCCCCACGTGGATGATCCGACCCTCGGCGCGTACCGGCCCGGTTTTGGTGGTGAGGGCACGGATGTAGCTGATGCGCAGGTCGGTGGTCGTGTAGCCCTGCCCCCTCTCCAGATTGGCGTGAATGGCACAGCCCATCGCCGAATCCAGCAGCGTCGCAGCGTAGCCGCCGTGCACCGAGCCGATGGGGTTGTAATGCTGCATCTGCGGCACGCCCTGGAAGATGAAGCAATCCCTTGACCATTCGATGGGCACAAAACCCATCAGCTCACCGATGGGTGGCGCCGGCAACTCGCCCTGACCGATGCCGTCGAAGAACTCCAGGGGGCTCAGCGTCGCCACATCCGCGATGCTCATGGTACCGGGCTTGAGGCGGGCACGAATCTCGGCTTCCGCCGCCAGCCAGGCTTGCAGTTTTTCTTCGCGGGTCAGATCACTCATCGGACTACTCCTGGGTCACTCGAACAAATTGAATGTCGACCGTAATATATATGATCCAAAAAAAACTGGAACGCCCATTCGGAAGTTCCGGTCCGGTTCAGAGATTCATCTGCTTGGCGATGATCTCGTTCATGATCTCCCGCGTACCGCCACCGATGGAGAGAATGCGATTGTCGCGATACAGCCGCTCCACCAGACTTTCGCGCATGTAACCCATACCACCGAGAATCTGCACGGCGTCATAGGTGAGGCGGTCAGCGATATCAGTGGCAAAGTTCTTCGCCATGGAGATTTCCTTGATCACGCTCTTGCCCACCGCCATCTTCGCGGCTTGGCGGTAGGTGAACTCACGGGATACTTCCAACTGGGTCGCCATTTCCGCCAGACGATGCTTGAGCACCTGGAACTTGGCGATCGGCTTGCCGAAAGCCTCACGCTCGCAACCCCATTTGAGGGATTCCTCCAGTGCAAGCTGGGCCGTCATGTTGGCCATGATCGCCAGCGCCAGGCGCTCGCTCTGGAAGTTGGCCATGATGCAGGCGAAGCCCATGTTCTCCATGCCGATCAGGTTCTCCACTGGCACCATGCAATCGTCGAAGAACAGTTCGGCAGTGTCCGAGGCCCACCAGCCCATCTTCTTCAACTTGCGGCCAACGGTGAATCCCGGCGTGCCCTTCTCCACCAGCAGCAGGCTGACCCCACCGAAGCCTTCGCCACCGGTGCGCACTGCAACCGTGTAGTAGTCGGCACGCACACCGCTTGTAATGAACGTCTTGCTGCCAGAGACCCGGTAGAAATCACCTTCCCGCACGGCACGGGTCTTGAGACTGGCCACATCCGATCCACCCGAAGGCTCTGTCACCGCCAGCGCCATGATCTTCTCGCCGGCCAACACCTGGGGCACAACGCGCTCACGCAGCTCGGCGCGCCCCCACTTGATCACCGGAGGCAGGCCGATATCCAGGGAGCCCAATCCAGCCACCAGCCCCCCGGAACCACAGCGCATCAACTCTTCGCTGGCTGCCACCTTGGCGAACAAGTCACCTTCATGGCTGCCACCGAACTGCTCCGGGTAGCCGATGCCGAGGATTCCGGCTGCACCGGCCTTGAGGTAAAGCTCGCGGGGAAACTCCTCGGCCTCTTCCCATTCGGCGATGTAGGGCAGGATTTCCCGCTCGACGAAGCGGCGCACAGAGTCCCGAACCAGTTGATGGGACTCGTCGAAGTATTCCTGATAGGCAGGCATGGCAAGACTCCCCGGTAAGATCCGTCGAACTTACCGAGCGCTTGCTTGGTTAGCAAGATGGGAGTTGCGCCATCGATCCGGCCGTATCGGCCTCGACGCCCCGCGGATCAGAGCCCGATTGGACGACGCCCGGCCAACGCATGGGCCAGGGTGCCGCCATCCACCAGCTCCAGCTCGCCCCCCAGCGGCACGCCATGGGCGATGCGAGAAACGGTGATGGACTTGGGCGCCAACAATTGGGCGATGTAGTGGGCGGTGGCCTCCCCCTCCACGGTGGGGTTTGTCGCCAGGATCACTTCAGCGAACTGGCCCGCCTCGATGCGCGCAATCAGCTCCGGGATGCCAATCGCTTCCGGGCCAAGGCCATCCAGGGGTGACAGATGCCCCTTGAGCACGAAGAAGCGGCCGCGATAGCCGGTCTGCTCCACCGCGAATACATCCAACGGCCCCTCAACCACGCAGAGCAGAGAATCATCGCGACGCGGGTCGACGCACTGCGGGCAGAGCTCATCCTCGCTCAGGGTGCGGCACTGCTTACAATGGCCGACCCCTTCCATCGCCGCCGTCAGCGCCTGCGCCAGGCGCAGCCCGCCGATGCGGTCGCGCTCCAGCATCTGCAGCGCCATGCGTTGCGCCGTCTTCTGGCCCACACCGGGCAGGATGCGCAAGGCGTCGATCAGTTGGCGGATCAGCGGGCTGAAGCTCATGGGAGTCTCGGGATGGATGGAAGTGAGATGTAGGGTGCGACCAGCGTAGCCACTGCATCAGAGCAGTGGCTCGCCACATGGCCACTCAGAAGGGCATTTTGAAGCCGGGGGGCAGCTGCATGCCGGCAGTCATGCCGGCCATTTTTTCCTGGTTGTTCTGCTCGATCTTGCGGACCGCATCGTTCACCGCAGCAGCGATCAGGTCTTCAAGGATTTCCTTGTCTTCCTGCATCAGGCTGTCGTCCAGGGAGACGCGCTTGACGTCGTGACGCCCCGTCATCACCACACTCACCAGGCCAGCACCGGACTGGCCGGTGACTTCGGCATTGGCCAGCTCTTCCTGCATCTTCTGCATTTTTTCCTGCATTTGCTGGGCCTGCTTCATCAGGCCTGCCATGCCACCTTTCATCATGGTGATTGTCCTCAGCGGTCAAGTGGTTCAATGGTGTCGGCGCGCACCTGGGCGCCGAACAGTTCGATCATTTTCAGCACCAGCGGATCACTGGCAATGGCCGCTTCGGCCTGGCGCTGACGAGCGGCACGTTTACGAGCTGCGGCCTGGGCCGGGGTTTCCTGCTCGGGACGACGCACTTCAACTTCCAGCTTCAGAGTACGCCCGTGGTACTGGTTAAGCGCGTCGTTCAGACGACGCTGCTGGTTGGCATTGAACAGTGCGCTCTGCGCAGGGTCCAGGTGCAGGCGCCAGACGTCACCGTCCACCGCCACCAGGGTGCAGTTGGCGCCAATGTTGCCGGTCATGCCCGACAGACCAAGACGCGGGAACAGGTCCAGCCACTCGGCGGCCAGTCCCGTGGCCGGCTGCGCTGCAGGCAGGACCTCCGGTACTGCGGCAGGTTCTTCCGACGGGCCGAAGTCGTCCATGTAGGCAATGCTCTCGGCGTCCGACTCGTAGTAGTCCTCGTAGTCACCGAGCGGGGGTTCGTCTTCGGACTCATCAGCCGTTGCAACCACCTCGGACTGAGCGACAGGCTCGGGCACAACGGGCGCCGACTCAGCCACGACCTCCGATTCGGATTCAGGCAGGGGCTCGACAGAGGGCGCCGCTGCCACTGAGGTGGATGGCTCGTCCCAAGGCAGGTCGACCACCTCGGCTGGGACTTCAGCCGCAAGCGTGGGCGCATCTACCGCGGGTTCCGCAGCCGGCTCGGCAGCGGCTTCAACGATAGGCTCAGCAACGGGTGCCGGCGCAATGGCTTCCGCCACGGCAGTCACGACAGGAGCCGCGACCGCCGGAGCGGGCGCAAGCGTTTCGATTGCCGGAGCCGGAGCCGGAGCCGGAGCCGGAGCCGGAGCCGGAGCCGGAGCCGGAATAGGCTGACTGGCCACCGGTGCCGGCGCAACGACGGGAGCAGGTGCTTTTACGGGGGCGGGTTGCGGTGCGGCAACGGCCACCGGAGCCAACGAAGCGGCTCCGGCCACTGGGTTCGTCCGGGGATCAACCGTGGCCTGGCTGATCCCCGGGTCCTTTAGCTGGACCTTGGGTGTGCCCTCGGCATCCGCTGGGCGGAACGCCAGCATGCGTAGCAGCACCATCTCGAATCCGCTACGCGGATCTGGCGCCAATGGCAGATCGCGCCGACCGATCAGGCCCATCTGGTAGTAGAACTGCACATCCTCACCGGGCAACGCCTGGGCAAGCGCCAGCACACGCTCGCGGTCACCCTGGCCGTTGTCGACGGCATCCGGCAGCACCTGGGCGATGGCCACGCGGTGCAGCACATTCAGCATCTCGGAAAGCACGCCATTCCAGTCCGGCCCCTGCTCAGCCAGATGACGCACCGCCTCCAGCAACGCGCGGGCATCGCCCTGCAGCAATGCATGAAGCACACCGTAAACCTGGCCGTGATCAAGAGTTCCGAGCATGGCGCGCACATCAGCAGCCAGCACCTTGCCTTCGCCGAAGGCAATGGCCTGGTCGGTGAGGCTCATGGCGTCACGCATCGAGCCATCGGCGGCGCGGCCCAGCAGCCAGAGCGCGTCGGCCTCAAAGGGCACATTCTCGGCGCCGAGTACGTGGGTCAAGTGCTCGACCACGCGCTCTGGCGGCATGTTCTTCAGAGAGAACTGCAGGCAGCGCGAGAGGATGGTGACCGGCAGTTTCTGCGGGTCAGTGGTGGCCAACAGGAACTTGACGTGAGGCGGCGGCTCTTCAAGGGTCTTCAGCAGTGCGTTGAACGAGTGCGTGGAGAGCATGTGCACTTCGTCGATCAGGTAGACCTTGTAGCGACCGCGGCTGGGCGCGTACTGCACGTTGTCGAGCAGTTCGCGGGTGTCTTCCACCTTGGTGCGGCTGGCGGCGTCCACTTCGATCAGGTCGACAAAACGCCCCTCATCGATCTCACGGCACACCGAACACTGGCCGCACGGCGTGGAGCTGATGCCGGTCTCGCAATTCAGGCACTTGGCGAGAATACGCGCGATGGTGGTCTTGCCCACGCCGCGGGTACCCGTGAACAGGTAGGCGTGATGCAGGCGCTGGTTGTCAAGGGCATTGATCAAGGCTTTCAGCACATGAGTCTGGCCGACCATTTCGCGGAACGAGCGCGGACGCCACTTACGTGCAAGAACCTGATAACTCATTGAAAACCATCGCGTCTGGAGAGCAGAAGGCGCTAATGCTAGCGGAGCGATGCGTAAATTGCATCCGATGCGAACGGCGCCCTGTTCAATCAGCGTGGCAACAGGCATTGTGGAGCACCGCCCAACCAGACGAGGGAGCCCGATGCGCTCATTTGTCCTCGCCCTTCTCCTCTGCTGGAGCACCTTTGGCAACGCCGCACCGGCACCGCTTCGCTTTTCGGCAGTGGACAGCTGGGCCATGCCGCTCGCAGAGTTCGAGGACAACCGCCTGGTCGGCGGCATCATTCATGATGTGATCGAACGCCTGGTTCAGCGACTCGATGTGCCGGCACAAATCCAGGTCCTGCCGCGCAACCGCGTTGAGCTAGCCCTGTCGCAAGGCGAGATCGATGTGCGCTGCTACATCAGCCCGAAATGGATCACCCACAGCGAGAACTACGTCTGGAGCGTGCCTTTCATCCAACAGCGCGATCTGATCGTGGCCCGCAAGGGCAGCCCGCGACTGACCAGTCCGGACGCGCTGTCCGGGCTAAGCGTCGGCACCGTACTGGGTTACACCTATCCGCGCCTTCAGCACCTGATCGACCGGGGCGCCCTGCATCGCGACGAAGCCCGCAATCAGGAACTGGTGCTACAGAAGCTGCTGGCCGGACGCTATCGGTTTGCAATGAGCAACGAACTGGCCCTGAACTGGTTCAACCGGGACCTGCCTGACAGCGACCGCCTTGAGAACGTCGCCACTCTGGAAGAGGAGCCCGTGAGCTGCCTGGTACGCAATGACCCGGACCTGCCAACGCAACGCATTCTGCGCACACTGTTGCAGATGAAGGAATCGGGGGAGATCGAAGGGATTTTGGCGAGCTACCGCTGAGATTCGGTAGCTGGGAAGAATTGGAGGTGACCCCACCAGCCACACCCCGGCACACGATTTCACCGCTGCGGCTGCTCCCTTCCGGGCCTGACCGGGTTCACGGCTGATCGTTGCGGGGGGACCGGCAGGGCCACCATCACGCCGCTCGCCAGATCGGCGAGCCGCGCCATTGTACCGGCTCTTCGCCAACTTACAACCGGTAAAACCGGTTTCCTTACAAGCACTTGCAGATCAGACCCGGAAACGCCCCACCAACTGTGCCAGGCCGCTGAAAAGCTGGGAGAGGTGCTGGCTGGCCTGGGTACTCTGTTCCGAGGTTTGCGCCGCCTCGTTGGAGAGGTCACCGATATCGCTGATGTTACGGGCGATCTCTTCGGTGACACCCTCCTCAGCTCTTCGCAGGCGGTGGCAATCTGTGTAGCCATGTCGTTGATCCGCTGAACCGAGTCGCCCGTATCGGACAACGCCTGGCCGACACCTGCCGCGTCCGCTGCGCTCTGGGCGTTGCGTGCCACCTCATGCACGGCTGCGCTCATTTCAGTGGCGGCGGTGCTCACTTGGTCCACCGCGGCATGCTCACTGCTGATCAGGCGGTCGTTGGCCGCCGCGAGCCCGGCAAGGCTGCGCGCGGAATCGGCCACCTCCCCGGTTACCCGACTGACTTCACGAATCAACGGCTGCAGCTTGTCGATGGCGTCACGCGGCCTCGAACTGGCGCTCGCTGTCGCCGAAGCTGAGGGCGCTGGCCGCTGTCGGGTCCTGGGCCGACAGCGCAACCACGCGCTGTGAGGTGGCCCTCCATTGGGAGTAGCCACGGTCGAACTGGGCGACCAACTGCTGGGCCTCGACGCTGGTGTCCATGGCAGCGTACTTGTGCACGCGATCCTAGGCCTGCTGCAGGTTCTCCGCATGATCCGCCTTGAGAGCCTGCATGCAGAACTGCGGCCATCAGCATCTGTAGACGTCGGATTCGCAGCAACGGTGACGACCTATCGCCGGTTGCGATAAGCGAGTAAAAGTTGCGTCAAATCGACGCAAACCCTGGGTTCGCGCACAGGAGCGCCGCACCTTTTGTGCTAGCTTGCTCACCGGTTGCGGCCTGCCCCCTACAACCTCGGCCGCACTTCCAGACGCACCGCTTGTCTCATCAGGGCCGGCGCGACCGGCCAGGCCACAAGCCAGACACTCATTGAATGGAGCAACACCATGGCACTCACCAAAGACCAGTTGATCTCTGACATCGCAGAAGCTACCGACACCACCAAAGCCGCCGTACGCGCCGTGCTGGAGCAACTGGGCGAGATCGTCAGCGACTCACTGGAAAACAGTGATGAGATCACCCTGCCGGGCATCGGCAAGCTGAAAGTTGGCGAGCGCCCCGCTCGCACCGGCCGCAACCCGCAGACCGGCAAGGCCATCGAGATCGCCGCCAAGAAGGTGGTCAAGTTCGTACCGGCCAAGGCCCTGACCGACGCGGTCAACAAGTAATAAAAAAGGGGCAGGCCCAAGGCCTGCCCCTTTCCTTCCAATCCCGTCTCAGGGCATCGCGACCGGTCGGCCGTCCACACCCGGCACGACGGCCACTGGCTCACTCACCGTCGAGTTGCTCCCTACCCCGCGCAGCCGGCGAATCTGTTGGACCCTGTTGAGGTTGTCCCAGGCGGTGTCGTAATGCGCCGGCGACTGTTCGATAGCAGTGCGGAAGAACTGCTCCGCCTCCTCCAGCTTGCCCTCCACCAGGCAGATATAGCCAACGTCATTGCTCGCCTCGGCCGGTTTCTCCACCTGTTCGAAAGCCGAGATGGCTTCCTCATAACGCCCCATCCGCGCCAGCAGCAGCCCGTAGTTGCGCCAGAGCGACTTGTAGGACGGATCATTGCTGATGCCGCGCTTGTAGGCCTGCTCGGCCTCAGGCCACTTGCCGCCCAGATAGTAGGAATAACCCAGGCTGTTCTGCACCAGCGCCGAGCGGGGGTCGATCCGCACGGCCAGGCGATAGAAAATCTCGGCCTGGGAGAAATCGTTGCGCAGGTCGGCCAGCACGCCGAGCCCGTTGTAGGCCTTGAGCGGCGACTTGCTGTCGACCTTGAGCGTCGCGGCATCGGTCAGACTGACCTCCGGCTTGCCTCCCAGGCGGCGCTGATCCTCACCCACTACCTTGAGCAGAAGTTCCTGGGCCCGTTCGTGTTGCCGCAGCGACAGGTTCAGCAGGCCCAGTTCCGTCATCGCATCGACGTTGCCGGGCTCATTGGCCAGCACCTCGTTGAAGGCCATTTCCGCCAGTTGGTGGTTGCCACGTTCCTTGTGGATCCGACCGACCCAGACCAGGGCCTGATAACGCTTCGGATCCAGTTCGAAGGCACGCAGGTATTGGAACAGGGCCAGGTCCAGATCTCCGCCCTGGTAGGCCCGGCCCGCCATCAGCATGGCCTGGTCGGGGGAGTTGATTTCCTTCTGTACCTGATAGAGCACGGAATTGTCGCCGCTGTAGACCGAGCGCATCCCGCTCACGCTCTCGGGTCCCATGGACTGACATCCGGACAGTACGGCGATCATGACCAACAGCAGGCTGATTCTGTTCATGTCATAGTTTCCCTAAAGCTTTCATAACCCCAATGATTGCGGGACCAATGGCCACCAGGAAAAAACTTGGCCACAGACAAAAAGTTAGCGGGAAGATCAGTTTGGTACCGATTTTCGCTGCTTTCTCTTCCGCCGCCTGGCTCCTCTTGTCACGAAACTCCTCGGCGTAAATGCGCAGGGTATTGGCAATACTGGAGCCGAAACGAATGCTCTGGGCCAGTAGACTTACCAGTCCCTGCACTTCCTCCAAACCGGTTCGGTCGGCCAGCAGGTTGAGCGCCTGGGCACTCGGGATGCCCGCACGAATTGCCGCATTGACCAGTGCCAACTCTTCGGCCAACTCAACTTGGCTCACCGTCATTTCTTCTGCCACCCGCTCGATGGCCTGGGGCAATGCCAGCCCTGATTCCACGCAAACCACCATGAGATCCAGGGCATCGGGAAAAGCAGCACGCAGACGATTCAGCCTTGTCTCTTTGCGCTTATCGACGTACACCGCCGGCGCCAACCACCCAATGCCAGTGGCGCCTGCTGCCAACGCCAAACCAAGCGTCAACGAGACTTTCGGCAACATGGGCAATGCCAGCACCGCAATCACCAGAAACGACAGCGGCAGTATCAGGCGAATAGACCAGTAGATCTGTGCTGCCGAAGGCGAGCGGTAGCCGGCGTGCATCAGCAGGATGCGAGTGGCGGAAAGTTTGCTGTCTTCGACGGATACAAAGCGCTGCCCGACCTGCTCCAGCAAGAGTTGCAGATTGCCGGGAGGGCGCTGGCCAGCGGACTGACCACCATGGCCTCGCTTGAGCAACGCCAGACGGCGCTGCACCGGGTCCCGCAATCCCAGAACCAGCAAGCCCACGGTGACCAAGGCAAGCACTGCACTCAGCCCAATCGCGCTGACGAACAGTAGACGAGCCAGTTCCTCGCTGCCCACTGAACCCCTGATCAAACCAAGTAGGTAGTCCATGACGTACTCCATCCAGCTCGCGAGTAAAACTCACACCTGGATACGAATGATTCTGCGGATCCAGAAAATTCCCAGCAACATGGCAAAGAATGCCGCCATCACCAGTTGCTGGCCTATGTTTTCCTTGATCAGCCTGGGAATGTAATCGGGAGTCGTCAGGATGATCATGATGGTCAAAATGAACGGAATCGAAACCAGCACCCAGGCCGACATACGTCCCTCTGCGGAAAGGGTCTTGACCTTGCGCTGAAAGCGAAAACGCCCGCGAATCAGGCCACTCAGCCGCTCCAGCACCTCAGTCAGATTTCCGCCAGTTTCGCGGTGAATCAAAATCGAGGTCACCAGCATCATCACGGTCATGCTCGGCATCCGTTCCAGCAAACCGAGCATGGCCCGGCGCACATCGTTGCCATAGTTGATATCGGCGAAAGTCAGGCCGAACTCCTGGGCAACCGGCCCCTTATGCTCCTCCGCAACCAGATTCAGCGTCTCGTTGAACGGATGCCCGGCGCGCAGGGCGCGGCACATGGCATCCAGGGCATCTGGCAAGCCTTCCTCGAAAGCGGCGAAGCGCTTGTTCCGGTCGCTGGCGACCTTCAGGATGGGCAGCCAGAACACCACTGAAGCCAGAATCAGCGCCGCCCACCAGAGCTTCATCAGAAACCAGAGGCCGAGACCGGAGCCAATCGCCAAGAGCAAGCCCAGCATCAGCACTTGGTATGCACGGTGGTCAAGGCCCGCCTGCTCGATCATCCGGGCCAGACGCTCCATGAACGGCAGTTGCTCCAGCGCCGCTTCAAAAGGCGACAGCCGCTTCAGGTACTTCCGCCGAAGCACGGTCTGCATGTTCGGCAGGTTGCTGGCATGCTCGAGCAGATCCAGCCGCGAGCGAATACGCTTGCGCACCTTGCTCGCCTCACCGAATACGGGCACTACCAGCCCTTGGCTGAGCAGGAACACGGCAACGAACACCATCCCCAGAAAGGCCAGGATGAACTCGGAGGGAATCTGGCTCATGTTCGCTAGGCCTCCATCCATTCGGGACGAAACAGATTCAATGGCAACTCGATGCCACGCTTGGCCAGCACATCGCGGAACGCCGGAACCATGCCGGTTGGCCGGAAGTCCCCCAGCACCTCGCCATGCTCGCCCATGCCGCGACGCTCGAAACCGAAGATCTCGGTCATGGTGATGATCTCGCCTTCCATGCCGTTGATTTCCTGCACGCTAACCAGGCGTCGCCGACCATCCTCCTGGCGTTCCAGTTGGATCACGACATCGATTGCCGAGGCGATCTGCTGGCGCAGGGCCTTGATCGGGAAAGTGGCGCCAGTCATGGACACCATGTTCTCGATCCGCCCCAGAGCGTCGCGCGCGGTATTGGCGTGGATGGTGGTGATCGACCCGTCATGGCCGGTGTTCATCGCCGTCAGCATGTCCAGGGCCTCGGCGCCACGGACCTCGCCGATGACGATCCGGTCGGGGCGCATCCGCAGGCTGTTGCGCACCAACTCGCGCTGGCTCACCTCGCCGCGGCCTTCGATGTTCGGCGGACGGGTTTCCAGGCGCACTACATGGGGCTGCTGAAGCTGCAGCTCAGCCGAATCCTCGATGGTAACGATGCGTTCGTTGGACGGAATGAAACCTGACAACACGTTGAGCATGGTGGTCTTGCCGGTACCGGTACCACCAGAGACCAGCACGTTCATCCGACCGCGTACGATGGCCTTGAGCACCAGAGCGATGGCCGGCGTCAGGGTACCCATCTGGATGAGACTCTCGGTATTGAGCAGGTCGACCGCGAAACGGCGAATGGACATGCTCGGCCCATCGATGGCCAGCGGCGGGATGATGGCATTGACCCTGGAACCATCCTTCAAGCGTGCATCCACCAGCGGCGATGACTCATCGATGCGCCGCCCCAGGCTGGAGACGATACGGTCGATGATGTTCAACAGATGCTGGTCATCGCGGAAACGCACATCGGTACGCTGCAGCTTGCCTTGGCGCTCGACGTACACCGAAGCATGTCCATTGACCAGAATGTCGGAGACACTGTGGTCCGCCAGCAAGGGTTCCAGCGGCCCCAGACCGAGCACCTCATCGGTGATCTGCTTGATGATCAGCGGACGGCAATTGGAGCTCACCGGCGCCGAGTGCTCATCCAGCAGGCGCAGGCATATTTCGCGAATCTGCCGCGCCGCCTCCACCGGTTCAAGGGAGTCCAGCAGGGACAGATCCATGACCTTGAGCAACTGCTGGTAGATCTTCTCCCTCCACTCCGTCTCCACCGGGTTGAGCTGGGTTCTGGTCTCATAGACTGCGTCTGGAGCAGTGACTTCCCAGGCCATCTGCGCGCTGGCGGCCTTCGGCCCCTCGTCATCTGAGTCCCGCTGGTCACTATCGGCTTTCTTGGCAGCCGGCTGGCGCAGGCGATTACGAAATTCGCTGAGCATGATTTATCCCCTGAACAGTCGGCCGAAAGTACGTTTCAACAGGCCTTGCCTGGCCGCCTCGGTACCGAGCAGTTCCTGGCTGAGTTCACGCATGGCGAGGGCGACCGGCGACCGCGGCGAATGGAGCGCCAGGGGTACACCGGTGTTCTGGCTCTCGCTGACAACTGCATAATCGTTGGGCAACTTCTGCAGATCCGAACAACGCAGCGTCTCGGCGATATCCTTGAGAGTCACAGGCGCAGTCTTGTTGTAGCGATTGACCACCACCTGCAAGCGGTTGCCCTGCACCCCGAGATCGTCACGCAGGATACGTACAAGGCGGTTGGCATCCTTAAGATGGCTCAGGCTTTGCTGCACCACGACGTACACCCGATCGGCCTGTTCCAAGGTGACGCCGGTGATATGGTCGATCTGCCGCGGCAGGTCCACCACTACCCAGTCGTAGGTGCTGCGGGCCAGGCCCAGCAAGGTGTCCAGTTGCTCCAGGCGCACATCCTGAGACAAGCAAAGCTCGCTTGAGCGCCCCCCGAGCACATGCAAGCTGGGACTGAAGTGGCTGCAGAAACCGCGCAACGCCACACTGTCCAGTTCATCGACCTGCTGTAGTACGTCCAGGTGACTGTGCGCAGTTTGCACATCTAGGTAATGAGCCACACTGCCGAACTGCAGGTCCATGTCCAACAGCAAAGTGCCCTTGGACGCCACACTGAGCTGCTGGGCGAGGTTGCAGGCCAGCAGGGTGGCGCCGGACCCGCCCTTGGCGTTGATCACCGCAACCACCTTGCCGCCAGTGCCCGAATTGGTGCGAGCCTCCGTCAGCATGCGCCCGAGGGCCGCCACCAGTTCCTCCTCGGCCACTGGTTCCGGCAGGAAGTCGCGGGCACCAGCCTGCATGGCCAGGCGCATGCCTTCCCTTTCGTTCAACGGGCCGCAGACCAAAAGCGGTGGTCGCTCCTGGGCCGGACGCTGCAAGAGCGCTGCGAGCTCCTCTCGCCACAGGTGGCTGACCCGCAGCAGCAGGAAATCGGGCATCTGCTCCAGCCCATAGAGCGGATCGGTGTGGCCATTGGTCACCAGTCGCGTATTCACCAGCAAGCCGGGAATCCGCTGGCAGCAGCCCTGCAGATGACGCAGGGCGGCCGCGTCGCGGCTGCTGATCAGCAGACGCAGGCCCTGCCGATTCGTAGAAGCGGTAACGGGAACTTCCCGACTGTTCAACATGGCGTGATCCCCGGCGAAACCCCCGATTCTGCGTGGCGGCCAAGGCTTTCACGGGGCAGGATCGACCTGAAGACCGGGAGCGTGATGGTGCCGCCGACCACTGGAATCATCAGATCGAATGTGAAGTTCTCCACCCGCAGTTCCACATAGCGGATGGCCAGAAAGCCGTTGAGGCTGACCAGGTTGTCTGGGCTGACCACTGTCGCGCCATTCTCGTCTAGGTAAGTCAGAGTCAGGTCGGCGGTCCCGAGGTTGCCGATCAGGCTGCTGTCGCCAGCGTCAGTGGCAGCGTTGTAGATTGCCCGGCGCAGGATCACCGGATCGCTGATATCGCACACCGCCGCCAGCCGGGCTCCGCGTCGCACGCTTTCGTTAAGGGCGTTGACGGTGAAATACAGCCGGCCGAACTCCAGGACGGCGAACAGCAGGATGAACAGCAGCAGTCCGATGATGGCGAACTCAACCACGTACACCCCGCGCATGCGTCTCGCGTTCATCACAGGGCCCTCATGACGGTAGTGGCAACCAGGGGAAATCCCAGCGATACACCATCACCTAAAAATGCTGGAATGCCGCCCCCCAGGACGGGCACGAAGCTGTAGCTGGTGCTGACCTGGACATGAGTCGTGCCCACGGCCGTGACCTGTACGTTTCCAGTGGTCAGACCGGGAACCAGCGGCTGGCCGTTCGCAGGAACCACCGGCAGACCGTACACAGCGAGGTTCTTGGCTTCGGTCTGCAGGTCAGTGCTCAGTTCAACGGTGCCCAAGGTCGGATTCCAGGCCTTGCCCGCCACGTAGCGCACCGCGTCGCGATTGGCCTGCAACAGGCTGTTGTACTGGAACAGCAGACGACCGAACTCGGCTATGCCAAACAGCAGCAGCAGCAGCAGCGGCAGGGTGATGGTGAACTCCACCATGGCCACCCCCCGCTGGGACTTCGCCCCTTTGCATGCAAGACGTTCCATGACACCTCCTACGAATCGCTGCTGGGTGTCTGGCTGTTGTCGATATAGGTCTTGTACAGCTGGATGATCTGCGGCCCAACATCGTCGGTCGGGGTCGGGCCGGCCACGTTGTCGCCTTCGCACTCCTCGATGAACTGTCCGAAGATCTGCGCCTCGTTGCCCTGCTGGGCGACCGTCTGCAGCAGGAAGAAACAGGCGAAGCCCAGCACCGGCACCGTGGTCTGTCCACCGGACTCGCCGTCGCAGTTGCCCACCACTATCTTCATCATCCGCCGCTCGAAAACGCCATTGGGCTGGCAACCGCTGGGGCAGTTGGCGACGCTTTCCACCCAATCGTTGTAGTCCTGCAGGGCGGAGGTGGCAGTGGACAGGTCGCCGCCATTGGAGTTGACCGGCTGGCCCTGGTATTCCACCTGGGGCGGCGAAGTGCTGTCGTTGTAGGTCATCTTCGGGTTGCTGAAGCCGGTCACCAGGTCCGGTGGATAGGACGAGGCACTGTTGCCCATGGGGCCGGTGTAGACGCCGAAGCGGGTGTTCAAGCCCTGGGCTACCGGCCCCACGGAATTGCCGGGCTCGGTTTCCACCTCATTGCCAACGGTGTTGCACTGGTCGATGCCGCCGGCCAGCGCATTGCGGATATCCGCCGCCCCGGTGTTATTGCCCAGGCGGATCAACTGGAAGTTGCCCGGGCCTATGGCCGGCGCATTACCGGCAGCGCTTTTCAGAACTTCGACGTCGCCGAATTGGTAACCCCAGAAGAGGCCGGTATCGGGGTCATAAGCGTTTGGGTCGCCGCAGACCATCAGGGGTGCGATATCACAGGGACTGCTGGGACTGGGCCCAGCCGTTGCAATGGCAGCCACCGCCTTCTCCGGAGCGTCACCATCTCCTGTGGCCTGGAGGATGCCCCAGAAGAACCCGGTCAGCGGATAGTCCGGCACGGATACCCGCACGTAACGCGCATTCGCCGGCCCCGGAAAGGCGAAGGGTCCGTATACGCTGCTCGACAACTCCACCACCGCGAACCCGGCGTTGGCACTCATGGCCTCGGCCAGTTCGCCGTTACCCAAAGCCGCTGCGTTCAGACTGAGGGTGGCAAGCGCCGCCTCCTTGGTCAGGGTCGAAGCGTTGCCCGACCCCATTACTTGCTGGAGCGTCTTGGCACCGCTCAAGGCTGCCGCATCCACCGCATTCTGCAGCCGGGTCTTGTTCAGCAGCATATGACTGCCGTCCAGTGCCAGTGCGGCCATGGCCAGTATCGCTAGCAGGGCAACGACCACCAGCACCAGGACCGCGCCCCGTTGACGCCTCGGCGGCGAAGAGAACGACTTTTGGATACGCGGGGACATGGTCAGGCCCTCAGTTGTCGATATTGATCTCGATCGGCTGGCCGATCTGTTTCCCGTCGCCGGACACTCCCCGATAAGCATCCATGGCATTTTCGGTTACCTGGCCGTCCCTGCCGACAGATGACACCTCAGTGCCGGGGTTGGCCGCCCTCTCCTTGTTGGCGATTTGCTGATAGGTGGTCTGGTAAACGCTGTATCCCAGGGTTCCGACGCGACCTTCCTCGTAGCTCATGACGCATCCGCAGGACAGCGCCATCAGGCAGAGCGGAATGATCAGTTTCATGGGCATGCCTCCGGTTACTTGAGATCGTGGCCGAAACGGCCTTCGCTGACGCCGAGGCTGACCGGCACCGGCCTTCCCGGCTCGCGCCCCTTGGTCTTGCCCAGCAGGTAGAAGTCCAGGTCGCTTGGCTCGACGAACTTCTCGGTGGGCAGGCGCACGGTCTTCGCATCCACGGGCTTGGCGAGATGCGGCGTGACCAGGATTACCAGTTCGGTTTCGCCGTTCTGGAAGGACTGACTGCGGAACAGGTGCCCCAGGACAGGAATGTCGCCCAGGCCCGGGAAGCGGCTGACGAAGTCGCGGGTGTTCTCGCTGATCAGGCCGGCAATGGCGATGGTCTGACCATTGCCCAGTTCGACAGTGGACTCGGCGCTACGCTTGGTCAGCGAAGGAATGATCTGGGTGACGCCGTCGCCCAGGACGCTTTCCAGCCCGGTATCCAGAGCCAGGGCGTTGGCGTTGGACAATTCGCTGACCGAGACATTGAGATTCAGGTTGATGCGCCCTTCATCCAGCACCACCGGAAGGAACTTCACACCTACCCCGAATTCCTTGAACTCGATGGTGATGCCGTCATCTTCGGTGATCGGTACCGGGAACTCGCCACCAGAGATGAATTCCGCCTGTTGCCCGCTCAGGGTGGTCAAAGTGGGCTCGGCCAACACCTTGGCCGAGCCGTTGTCCTTGGCCGCCTCGAGCACCACGTTGAAAAGGAAGTCGTCCGAGAGGAACTGGCCGAAGAAACCCTTGCCATTGCCAAACAGCGTGGCCGGGTTGACGAAGCTATCCTTGTCAAAGCCCAGGCCCTGGCCGTTATTGAATCCCCCCGTGGACCAGTTGCCGCCCATATGCAAGGCGTTGAAGCGTACGTCGAGAGTCTTGAGCAGATTGCGCTGAACTTCCGCCACCTTGACCTCCAGCATCACCTGCTGGCTGCTGCCGACGGTGAGCAAGTTGATCACTTCCAGGGACTGGGTAGGTGCGGCCTCAGCCCTCTCCCCTTCTCCCTGCACCACACTGGCCGTCTGGGCGGCATAGCTCTTGGCCACCTTGATCGCGGTATCCATCATTGCAGCACTGCTGACGTGGCCACGCAGAACCAGTGAGCCCTGGGAACTGAACACCTCGATGCGCTCGTTGGGCATGAGCTGGTGCAACTTTTCCTTCACGCCGCCGAGGTCATGCACCACATCCAGGTCGAGGCTGTCGATCAGTCGATCGCTGTTGTCCCAGAGCAGCACGTTGGTGCTGCCGAGGGAACGACCCAGGAGGTAGAGCTGGTTCGGGCTGGTCATGAGCAGGTCGGCCACCTCGGGATTGCCCACCGAAATGCGCTTGACCGGCGCCCGGGTGGTGAGGATGCGTGCCTTGTAGATCGGCACCTGGATGCGGCCGGTGTTGCCGAGCGCCATGGGCGACGCCATCACCGGCGGCTGCCCGGCTTCCAGGGGTGCAGGTTGCAGGGTCCAGGCCAGCAGGAGTAGCGCCAGGAATCCAAGTTTCCGAATGCTTTGCATAACACTCTCCTCGTCTGACTGGTCACTGACTGCGCCATCTTTGCGCCGTCTGGCGAAAGGAATGACCTAGAGCTGAGCCTTCGCTACTTTCACTTCGGTGCCACGGATGATGATCACGCCGTATTCGCCGTTGCTGCGGCGCACCATGGGCCTCGGTGCGACCGGTGCGGGCGCTGGGGTCGCCGGCTTCGCTACAGCAGCGACCTTTGGTTCGGGTTTCTTCTGATCGTCCAGCGGATTGCGCAGGGCCAGTTGCAGACGGCCTTCGCTCATGGCCTTGACCAGGATTTCAGCCTGCTTGGGCGTCATCTCCAGGGTCACGGCACGTACCACCACCGGCTGGGTCTTATCGGTACTGGCGGTCTGGTCGACCGCCAGTACCCGCAAGTCTTCGAGGATGGTCTTGGATTCGGAATCGGTACCGCTGCCACCCACCTTCTTGGTGGCCAGCACATCGACGCGATTGCCCGGCAGCAGGAAGCCGCCCACCCCCACCACATCGTCCACCCGCACCGAGACTGCGCGCTTGTCCGACTCGATGAGCGAAGCAAGGGTGCTGCCGCCCAGGTGCTCGGCCACTCGCGCTTCCCGCAGGATGTCGCCGCGCAGCATGGCGAAGGTGGCGATCTTGCCCACCACCTTGTCGGTGGCATCGAAGGAATCGTCTGGCACCGTGCCCTTTGGCATGCGCACCAGGGTGACCTGTTGCGCCTCGATCATCTGGCCGAAGGGAATCTCCACCGTGGCCACCACCACGGATTGCAGATTGTCGTCGGGGCTGGCATTGAGCCGGGCGCTGAGCCAATTGTTGGCCATCCAGGCGGCGCCCAACCCGAGGATCAGCGACAGGGCAATCAGGGTGAAGGTTCGAGCACTCATGTCGGCGTCTCCTTATCCAAGGCTTTCGAGCTGGACGAAATAGTTGTGCCAGGCCCACTCCAGGTCGCGGGGCGACAGGGGTCCCGATTCGCCCAGGTAGCGCTGGCGATCCTGGGCCATGCCGAGCAGGTCGCGGGGATGACAAGGCACCAGCGGCATCCCCTGATCCTCGTAAAGCCCCTGCAGCACATAGCGCAGCAACACCGGGTCAAAGGCGATGCCCAGGCGCTCGGTTTCCTGGTGCCAGATGCGTCCGTACTCCTCCGGCTGCAGGTAGGTGAAGTGCAACTTGTAGCCAATGCGCCGAAGGAAGGCTTCGTCAGCCAGTTCCAGCGGATTGAGGTTGGTGGAGAACACCAGGATCAGGTCGAAGGGCAGCTCGCAGTGACGCCCGCCGCCCAGGTTGAGGAAGTCGCGCTTCTCTTCCATGGGCACGATCCAGCGATTGAGCAGTTCGGCCGGCGCCATGCGCTGACGACCCATGTCGTCGATGATGAACAGGCCGTTGCTGGCCTTGAGCTGCAATGGGGCCTGGTAGAGACGGGAGAAGGGGTCGTAGCGGATATCCAGCTGCTCCATGCTGAGCTCGCCACCGGTGATCACTATGGGGCGTTTGCAGCACAGCAGGCGGCGGTCGATTCCCTGGTCCAGCAGCAATTTGTTCTGCTCGCCTTCATCCAGGCGCTGGTGGACCTGCGGGTCGAAAATCTCGATCACCGATTCGTTCACGACAATCGCGTACGGGACCCAGATGGCTTCGGCGAAGAGCCGGATCAGGCGACTGCTGATATAGGTCTTGCCGGTACCCGCGGGCCCATAAATCATGATGGCGCGCCCGGAATTCATCGCCACGCCCAACTGGTCCAGCATGCTGTCCGCAAGCACCACGCCATGGAAGGCGGTGTGCATGTCGCGGGCGGTGATGCGCCCGTGGTGGATGGTTTGCACCTTCAGCAGGGAACGATAGGCGCTGACCGGAAAGGGCGCCGCCCCCAGGTAGCCGCTGCGCGAGAGGGCGTCGCGCGCCGACGCACGACCACGCTCGGTGAGCCCGTAGCGCAGGGCCTGCCCACCTGTCTGGCCGAGCACCTCGATGCGGCCATCCTTGCGCAGGAACGCGAGAATCTCCTCCAGCACGGCGCCGGTCAGCGCCAGCCGCTCGACCAGGCGCGCCATGTCCAGTACGCCGGCATCATGCAGGTGCTTGCAGACCAGGTCGCCGAGAAAATTGTCCGCCAGGCCGGTCTCGCGGATGGTACGCGGCTGCGGCGCAAGCCGCTGTACGGCCTCTCGCTCGCTGGGATAAGCATTGCTGTCGCTGATGGCATACATGACTAGGCTCCCTCAGCTACAGAAGAATGGCGAACCACCACAGGCCACTGGCCAAGGTGCCGAGCAGGATCGCAACCGAGTAGGGAAATGCTTGGCCTGCTACTTCGTCCGCCGCTGGCGCGATATAGGCTCGCGTCCGAAACATCACTCCGTAGCGCGCCACTGTCTGCGGCAGTTGACCACGGACCAGGACAATCAACAGACCGCACAACCCTCCAGCCACCAGACAGCTAAGCGCCGCCGAGAGCGCTGCAAAGGGAGTGAGGAACGCACCGACCATGGCCATCAGCTTGACGTCGCCGGCGGCCATTCCTCCCACCGCATACAGAGGTAGAAAAGCGGCGAAACCTATCGACAGCCCCAGCCCTCCATTACCTAGCCCGGCGAGCCCGTCTGCATAGCTCTGGCCGGCCAGCCCCAGGGCGATGCCCAGGAGAACCAGGAGGTTGGGAATGCGGTGGCGGCGAAGATCGCACGCCACCGCTACGCCCAGCAGCCCGAGCAGTACAACTGCAAGGATTTTCTGCTCCATGGACATCGCTGCATCTCCCGCCAACTATGGATGTGCTAGCAGCCCGTCGTGCCGTTGCCACTAATACAAGTAGCAAGCCTGGTGACTTCGGTCGTTACGGCAGTTCCCAAGCCGGTGAAGGCAATAATTACCGCCCCGGCGACCAAAGAACCGGCCACGGCATACTCCACGGTTGTAAGACCGGCTTCATCCTTAACGAACTTCACCACCGATTGTTTAATCGCTTCAAAAGTCATTTCGCCCACCTCACTCAGGTTGTATCCACAGGATCAGCGGGTAGTTCTCGCCCCGCCTGAGTCCACCCTAGTCATCCCCAAAAGTGGGGGGTTAGGAGTTTTTTGCGGATCGCTAGGACTTTCTTGCACGCTTCCGCAGTGCGGGAGGCAATGAGCTCAAGCCCAGCAAGGGCGAGGCTTCCAGCCAGGTAACTGGTCGGGTGACGAACGGTCGCGCGGGTACGGAAGCCGCGAAAAATGGGGCACCCACTTATGGGTAGAACGGTGTTGCAGGAAACAGGGCCTGCTTATAGGGATTGGTTCTTTGGCGTAATGGCACAGTGACAATACTGCAGCTCGGGAAACAACAATAATTGGGCGCAGGGTTAGAACATGCAGTCGAACTCCGCCGTAGAACCAGTGCTGCTCTGGCTCGACCTGACTCGTGACAGGTCGACGCCCGCACTCATGTCACAATTCGGGGGACGCTGCGAATGCCGGCTGGCAGAGGGCCGCGCCGGCGTAACAAAGGAACAGCTGCGCCAGATCGACATGATCTGCGTGCATTTCGACCGCCCCGATGCAAGCGGGCTCAACCTGCTGCTGGAAACCAAGCGCACCCACCCCTCCATCCCGATCACCATGTTCACCGTGCAGCACTCGGAGGAGCTGGCGATCTGGGCAATGCGGGCGCGAGTCTGGGAGTTCGTGGTACTGCCCTTGGCAGTGGAGGAGCAGAATCGCTACCTCGAAAGCCTGCAGCAACTCTGCGAAGTACGCCGAGCCGTCACCAGCCTGGGCCGCAAGCCTCTGCTGGCACGCAACCCGCCACTACCGGGCAGCATTCGCCTGACCACCAGCAACCAGAAGCACAAAGCCCTGAGCAAGGTGATGCCCTACATCGAGCAGCACTTCCGCGAAAGCGTGGACCAGAAGGAGTTGGCCCAGCAATGCGGCATGACGCCCTTCCGCTTCAGTCGGCTGTTCAAGGAGGTCAACGGCGTCGGCTTCATGGAGTACATCCTTGGCAAGCGCATGGACTTCGCCAAGCACCTGCTGGAGAACAGCCAGATGCCGGTGACCAGCATCGGCTACGAGGCCGGCTTCAAGGACCCGTCTTACTTCGCCCGCGCCTTCAAGCAACTGGCCGGCTGCAGCCCCAGCGAATACCGCCAGAGCGTTCGCACGGCCACGGCGACCGCCACGTCCTCCGCCGAAGCAGACCAGACGGCGCTGGGCATCGGCGCCTAGGTCTCAGCCCAGCCGCGCCAGTTCAGCGAGGAACTGCTCCTCGTCCAGCACGCGTACGCCCAGCTCATTGGCCTTGGCCAACTTGGAGCCAGCACCGGGTCCGGCCACCACGCAATGGGTACGTGCCGACACCGAGCCCGCCACTTTCGCCCCAAGCGCCTCCAGCTTTTCCTTGGCAACGTCCCGGCTCATGACTTCCAGGGTGCCGGTCAGCACCCAGGTCTGTCCCGCCAACGGCAGCCCATCCACGGTCTTCTTCTCGCTTTCCCAGTGCATGCCAAAGTCGCGCAGCTGCGCTTCGATTGCGCGGGCACGCTGAACGCTCTCCTCCGCCACGAAGAATTCGCGCAGGGCCTGTTTGGCCTTTTCGTTCAGGCCTTTCATCACACTCAGGTCCAGCCAGTCGCGACTAAGGGCAATCAGTCCATCCAGGTTGCCAGTCTTTTCAGCCAGGTTTTTCGCACCTGTGGTCGCGATACCTGAAATGTTGAGCTTGTCGATGAAGCCGGCGAAGGTTGCGCACGCGGCAAATTCCGGACTCAGATCACCCTCCTCCTGCAACTCGATGCCGCGCGCCATCAAGTCGCCGATCACCTTCTCGTTATGAGCATCGGCGAAGAACGCGTGGATTTCGTGGGCTACCTCCAACCCCACGTCAGGCAGGTAGGTGAGCACGTCAGGCAGTGCCCGCTGAATGCGCTCCAGAGAACCCAGGGCGCGCGCCAACAGTTTGGCGGTTTCCTCCCCCACGTCCGGGATACCCAGTGCGTAGACGAAACGCGCCAGTGCGGGCTTGCGGCTGTCGGCAATCGCGCCCAGCAGGTTGCGGGTGGAGAGGTCAGCGAAGCCTTCCAGCTCTATCACCTGTTCGTACTTGAGGGTGTACAGATCAGCCGGCGAGGCGACCAGCCCGGCGTCCACCAACTGCTCGACGATTTTGTCGCCCAGGCCTTCGATATCCAGGGCGCGGCGCGAGGCAAAATGGATGATCGCCTGCTTCAACTGGGCACCGCAGGCCAGACGACCGACGCAGCGATAGATCGAGCCTTCACTGGTGGTTTCCTTGCCCTTGGCGCGCTTGACCAGTTGGGTACGCTCGACCGCGGAGCCACATACCGGGCATTGCTGAGGAACATGCACGGGTCGCGCATTGGGAGGGCGACGATCCTGAACCACCTGCATCACCTGCGGAATCACGTCGCCAGCCCGGCGGATGATCACGGTATCGCCGATCCTCAGGTCCAGGCGCGCGACTTCGTCCATGTTGTGCAGCGTGGCGTTGGAAACGGTGACGCCGGCCACCTGCACCGGCTTGAGGCGAGCGACCGGTGTCACGGCGCCCGTACGACCGACCTGGAACTCCACATCCAGTAGTTCGGTGAGCTCTTCCCGGGCCGGGAATTTGTGAGCCAGGGCCCAGCGCGGCTCTCGGGCGCGGAAGCCCAACTCGCGCTGCCAGGCCAGGTTGTTGAGCTTGTAGACCACGCCATCGATCTCGTAGGCGAGACTGTCGCGGCGCTCGCCGATATCGCGGTAATAGGCCAGGCAGCCCTGGGCACCCGTGACCAGTTTCAGCTCACGACTGATGGGCAGGCCCCAGCCCTTGAGCGCCTGGAGTATGGCGAACTGGTTATCTGGCAGCTCGCCCTCCACCCGACCGAAACCATAGGTACAGAACTCGAGCGGGCGACTGGCGGTGATCTTCGAGTCCAGCTGACGCAGACTCCCAGCGGCGGCGTTTCGCGGGTTGGCGAAGGTCTTGGTGCCAAGTTCCAGGTTGCGGGCGTTGAGCGCCTCGAAGCCGGCCTTTGACATGAAAACTTCACCCCGCACCTCCAGCACGGCGGGCCAACCCTCGCCCTGCAGCTTCAGCGGCACGTTGCGGATGGTGCGCACGTTGCTGCTGATGTCCTCGCCCGTGGTGCCGTCGCCGCGAGTCGCCCCACGCACCAGCAAGCCGTTCTCGTACAACAGGCTTACGGCCAGGCCGTCCAGCTTGGGCTCACAGGTGTACTCCACTTCCGGGCCACTCCCGAACAGGTCGCCGCCTGGCAGCAACTCACCCAGCCCTTCGCGCACCCGTCGATCGAAGTCCAGCAGATCCTGCTCCTCGAAGGCGTTCCCCAAGCTGAGCATGGGCACTTCGTGGCGCACCTCGCCGAAGGCCGACAGGGCCGCACCGCTGACCCGCTGGGTCGGCGATTCCGGGGTCACCAGTTCAGGGTGCTCAGCCTCCAGGACCTGCAGCTCACGAAACAGGCGGTCATACTCGGCGTCCGGCACACTGGGCTCATCCAGCACGTAGTAACGGTAGTTGTGCGCATCCAGCTCGGCGCGCAGCGCGTAGATGCGTTCGGCAGCGGTTTGGGCATCGATCATGGTTCAGGCTCGTTCTCTTGAAACAAAAAGAGCAGCCGGGGCTGCTCTTTCGTTGACTGCGCGCTGAATCAGCGCTTATGGGTCAGGTGCTTGCGCTCGAATTCGACGATGCGCTGGCGGTAGTGCTCGATGGTCTGGGCAGTCATCACGCTGCGCTGATCATCCTTCAGCTCGCCGTTCAGCTCCTGGGACAGCTTGCGGGCGGCGGCAACCATCACGTCGAAGGCCTGCTTCGGATGGCGCGGGCCCGGCAGACCGAGGAAGAAACTCACGGCACGGGTACTGAAGTGGTCGATGTCGTCCAGATCAAAGGTGCCGGGTTTGACACCGTTGGCCATGGAAAACAGCACTTCGCCATTACCGGCCATGCTTTCGTGGCGATGGAAGATGTCCATGGCGCCAAAGCGCAGACCGCTTTCCAGGATGTTCTGCAGCAGAGCCGGTCCCTTGAAGCCAGCTTCGTCGCGTGCAACGACGTTGATTACCAGGACTTCCTCAACCGGAACTTCCGGGGTCTGCAGCTGCGGATGGGGCTTGCCGTTCTTTTTCCCTTCATCAACCGGGTTGAGCAAGGTCGGCACCGGCTCGTCGAGGTTCAGGTCGCCCTGTTGCGGCTCGCCGCGACGCTTGCCGGCCTCGCGGGCGCTCAGGGAAGGCAGGTCTTCCTCGTCCAGAGACGGCTCCTGATGAGCGCGATCCTTGACCCGCGCCGGGCCAAGCAGGTTCGGATCGTCATCATCGCCAGGGACATTGGAAAAACTGCGATCCAGTCTGAATTTGAGTTTCCCCTTGCCGCCACTCATGCGGCGCCAGCCATCGAACAGAATGCCGGCGATTACGATGATGCCAATGACAATCAGCCACTCGCGCAGACCGATATCCATGTAGTCCTGTGTCCCCTAGTGAAAATGCAAACAATGGTGAAGAAAGGACATCCCGTCCCCTGAAACGTGGCACCCAACTCCATGTTCTGAATGGCGTTTTCCACGTGCGACAAAATTGGGCATAAAGCTAGCACGACCAGCCCAGCAGAGAAACCTCTGATAGAGGCTTACTCCGATGCCAACGCGAATTTGATCTCCAGACCCATCTGGAGTTCGCATTCGACTGGCTACTAGGCCTCAACCATCGACATCGCCTCCTCAACATCCACCGCCACAAGGCGCGAGCATCCGGGCTCGTGCATGGTTACGCCCATCAACTGGTCAGCCATTTCCATGGCGATCTTGTTGTGGGTGATATAGATGAACTGCACCTTCTCGGACATTTCCTTCACCAGACGCGCATAACGGCCGACGTTGGCGTCGTCCAGCGGCGCATCCACCTCGTCCAGCATGCAGAATGGCGCCGGATTGAGCTGGAATATCGCAAAGACCAGGGCCAGCGCGGTAAGCGCCTTCTCACCGCCGGACAGCAGGTGAATTGTGCTGTTCTTCTTACCCGGCGGCCGCGCCATGATGGCCACACCGGTGTCCAGCAGGTCTTCGCCTGTCAGTTCCAGATAAGCATGGCCACCGCCGAACACTTTCGGGAACAGCGCCTGCAGACCGGCATTGATCTGGTCGAAGGTTTCCTTGAAGCGATTGCGGGTTTCCTTGTCGATCTTGCGGATGACGTTTTCCAGCGTCTCCAGGGCTTCCACCAGGTCGTCATTCTGCGCATCCAGATAGCGCTTGCGCTCGGACTGCTGCTGGTATTCGTCGATGGCCGCGAGGTTGATCGGTCCGAGACGCTGGATGCGCGCCGCCAGTCGCTCGAGCTCCTCCTCCCAGGCACTTTCGCTGGCTTCAGCCGGAAGCGTGGCGAGCACTCCGTGCAGATCGTAGCCGTCTTCATGCAGTTGATCCTGCAGCGTCTTGCGACGAACCGTGAGGGCCTGCCATTCCAGACGCTGTTGCTCCAGTTGGCCACGCAGCAATTGCGCCTGCTGCTCGGCCTGGGTGCGGCGTTTTTCGGCGTCGCGCAGCTCACGATCGGCATCCTCAAGGGCCAACCTTGCCAGCTTGAGCTCTTCCTCTACGCCCAGGCGCTTGTCCAGCAATTCCTCCAGCTTCAGGCGCAGCTCCTCCAACGGCGCAGCGCCCTCCTCCAGGTTCAGGCTGAGCTGTTCGCGGCGCTCGTTGAGGCGTTCGAATTGCAACGACAGGCGTTCCAGGGCCTGACGCGTCGAATCATGCTGCGCTCGCAGCGAGCCGACGCGTACCGCCAGTTGATGGGCATGATCCTTGTGCTGGCGAGCCTCCTGGCGAATCCGGTCGAGACGCTCGCGCAGGCTGTCGCGCTCGGCGAGCAGTTTCTCGCGCTGCTCGGTGTCGCTGGCCATTGCGTCCAGGGCGTCCTGCAGGGTCAGGCGCGCCTCGCCCAACTGCTCGAGCTCCAGGGCGCGCTGCTCGTCCAACTCCCGGACTTCGTCTTCCAGGCGACGACGGCGCAAGGTCAGTTGCTCCACTTTCGCCTGCTGGGCGGACAGGCGAGCCTTCAGTTCGCCCAGGCCGCGCGACTCTTCCTGCAACAGACGGCGCTGCTGCTCGCGGGACTCCTCCTGCTGGCGCTGGCTGTCGCGCAGCTGGTGCAGGCGTTCTTCCAGCTGCTCCAGGGCGGCTTCGCGCTCCTCGCGTTCGGCATGCAGACGTTCCAGCTCCTGGCCGCGGGCAAGCAGGCCGCTCTCCGCTTCACTGGCGCGGCGAACCCGCAGGAAGTTGCGACCGACCCAGTAACCGTCACGGCTGATCAGGCTTTCGCCCTCGCCGAGCGTGCCGCGCTGGGCCAAGGCCTGATCCAGGTTCTCCACCGGCAGGACCTTGGCCAGCCAGGGCGCCAGATCAATGGGCGCCTCAACCTTCTCCAACAGACTGCCGGGGGCTCGCACCCCGCCCCTGCCGGCGCTGGCCAGGCGTAGCTCGCCTTGGCTGAAGCCGGATAGATCGAGTCCGGTGAATTCCTCCAGCAACACGGCCTGCAGATCGGCGCCGAGCACGGTTTCCACCGCCAGCTCCCAGCCCTGCTCCACCCGAAGGCCTTCGGCCAAACGCGGACGTTCGGACAGCTGCTGTTCACGAAGCCATTCGGCAGCGCCTTTGCCAGGGTTAAGTGCGGCCTGTTGCAGGGCTTCCAGCGAAACGATGCGTCCATTCAGGCGCTGCAGCTCGCCCTGGGCTTGCTGCTGGGCCTGGTTGGCCTGCTGCAACTCTTCACGCAGCTCGTCCAGGCGTTCCGCCAGGCCTTGTTCGGCGACTTGGAGTTCTTCCAGGCGCATTTCGCCTAACGCGAGCTCCTCGCTCAGCTCCAGCACTGCCGCATCTTCCGGATCAGCGGCCAGTTGAGCACGCTCATCGCTCAGGCGGCGCTCGCGCTCCAGCAGGCGCTCCAGGCTCTGCTCCAGCTGCTGAATACGCGACTGCTGCACCTCAGCCTGGCGACGCGGCTCAGCGCTGCGCTGGTTAAAACCATCCCACTGTTCCTGCCAGGCGTGCATGCCCGTTTCGGCTTCCTCCAACTGGGCGGAGGCTTCCTCCGCAGCGGCAGCGCTCATTTCCTGTTCAGGGCCAAGCGTGTCCAGCTCTTCGCTCAGCGTGGCGAGCAAGGTGCGGTCGTGGCCCAGGTGGGACTCAGTTTCCTGGCGCGCGCGCTCGGCTTCGCGCAGGTCGTCCTGCAGCTGACGCAGGCGCTGCTGGCCGTGCTGGATGCTCTGCTCCACGCGGGCGATATCGCCACCCACGGAGTAGAAGCGGCCCTGCACCAGATTGAAGCGTTCGGACAGTTCATGATGCCCGTCACGCAGACGCTCGATGCTCGCGTCGGCGTTGCGCTGTTCGGCCACCAGGGCCTCGAAGCTGACTTCCTGGTTGCCGATCACTGCCTCGCGCTGGCCGACCTGGTCGTTCAACGCCCGCCATTTCAGGGCGGCGAGCTGGGCCTTGAGCTGACGCTCCTCGGCCTTGTACTCCTGGTACTTCTCGGCGGACTGGGCCTGGCGATGAAGGCGCTCCAGCTGGCGCTCCAGTTCCTCACGCAGGTCAGTCAGGCGCGCCAGGTTTTCCTGGGTGCGGCGGATGCGGCTCTCGGTCTCGCGGCGGCGTTCCTTGTACTTGGAAATGCCGGCCGCTTCTTCGATGAAGTTGCGCAGGTCCTCGGGCTTGGCCTCGATCAGTTTGGAGATCATCCCCTGCTCGATGATCGAGTAGCTGCGCGGCCCCAGGCCGGTGCCGAGGAAGATATCGGTGATGTCGCGACGGCGGCACTTGGTGCCGTTGAGGAAGTAAGTGTTCTGGCCGTCGCGGCTGACACGACGGCGAATGGAAATCTCGGCGAAGGCGGCGTATTCGCCTACCAGGCTGTTGTCGGAGTTGTCGAAGATCAGCTCGATGCTGGCCTGAGCCACCGGTTTGCGGGTGTTGGAGCCGTTGAAGATGACGTCCGTCATCGACTCACCGCGAAGGTTCTTCGCCGAACTCTCACCCATTACCCAACGAACGGCGTCGATGATGTTCGACTTTCCGCAACCATTGGGACCGACCACGGCCGCCATATTGCTGGGAAAGCTGACGGTGGTCGGGTCCACGAAGGACTTGAACCCGGCCAGCTTGATGCACTTCAGCCGCATCGGCGCGCTCCGCTCAACGCTCGGCCAGGGCCGCGAGCACCAGCTCGCAGTTCTGTTTGCCGTAGCCCAGCAGTACTTCGCGAATCTTCGCCTGGTCGCGACCGACCACGGCCATCAACAGGTCGTCGAAAACCGCACCGAACTGGCTCATCTGGCCACGGCGGCGCTCCAGGGCGATGTAGTAGGTACGCGCGATGGCCGGCTGCAGGTTGTCCAGGGTCTGCTGCAGGTAAGGGTTATCAGCGAACGGATAGGCCGCCTGCATGATGGCGAAGCTGGAGTCGACAAACGCCAGGATGTCTTCACGCTCGCGCGCTTCTGCCAGGCGCTGCTGAATAGCTCGAAATGGCGCGAGATCTTCCTCAACGCGCCAACGCTCGGCAACGGCGTAACCCAACAAGATGTAGAGCTCCATCACGAGGGTATAGAGGCTGCGTACATGCTGCTGCGTCAGCTCAGACACCTGGGCACCACGGCGCGGCAGGATGGTGATCAGGTGGCGACGCTCGAGGATCAGTAGCGCCTCGCGCACTGAACCCCGGCTGACATTCATGGCCTGGGTGACTTTCTGTTCCTGGATACGCTCACGCTCTTTCAGCTCGCCGCGAATGATGCGTTCGGCCAAATGGCGGGCAATCTGCTCGGAGAGGCTGTCCGGTGCCTTGAACGTCATGGTTTTCCTTTGAACTGGGGAACATTGTGCGCTGTGTCGGAGCTTTCCAAGCCAAAGCTCCGGCGCTGACAGTACTACGGGTACAGGCAGTGGACGCAAGAGCAAAAAGGGGAAATGTCCGACTCTGCCGCAGGACGCTGGCAGGCGGCGAAGTCTACCACAAGGCATGAGGCAGCTCGTGTAGGGGCGAATTCATTGGCTATGTCGGCATTGCGTGTGCAGGCAGCTGTATCGCCCGTAGAAGCTGGCTTGCCAGCGAATGGCCCCGTTTCGCTGGCAAGCCAGCTCCTAACAAGGCTCTTGGCCGGATGGGGAATTTCTCGCAACAGCTAACGCAGATATAGCGAATTCATTCGCCAAGCAGGCCAAAGGCCTGCCCTGGGACCTGTCGGGGCCGCTTCGCAGGCGTTGGCGCATGAATTCGCCCCTACAATTACTGGTAATACGAATTGCGCTTGAACCTTGAGACAGAGCCGGTACGGCGGGCTAATAACCGAAAGAGATGAAGATTTCCTGACTTTTGAGTCAAATATTTATTGACCCAAAAGTCAGACGCCTCTAAATTTGCCCCCATACGAGCCCTCGTAAAAACAATAAAGTGCCTGGAGGTCGTCCTTGATCCAGTTTTTACTCAATCGGGAGCTGCGCACCGAGCAAGCCCTCGATCCCAATGTCACGGTGCTCAACTACCTGCGTGAGCATGTCGGCAAACCCGGTACCAAAGAAGGCTGTGCCTCGGGCGATTGCGGTGCCTGCACCGTGGTTGTCGGCGAGCTGGACGGGGACCGCGTCCGCTATCGCACCCTCAACTCCTGCCTGACATTCGTGTCCTCGCTGCACGGCAAGCAACTGATCACCGTGGAAGACCTCAAGCACCAGGGCCAACTGCACTCCGTGCAACAGGCCATGGTTGATTGCCACGGTTCCCAGTGCGGCTTCTGCACCCCCGGATTCGTCATGTCGCTGTTCGCGCTGCAAAAGAACAGCAACGGCTTCGACAAGGCGCAGACCATGGAAGCCCTGGCCGGCAACCTGTGCCGCTGCACCGGCTATCGCCCGATCATCGACGCCGCCGAGCAGGCCTGCTGCCAGAAGCAGCCGGACCAATTCGATAATGCCGAAGCGCAGACCGTCGCCCAGCTGAAGGCCATCGCCCCGCGCGAAACCGCCGAGTTGAACAGCGGCGACAAGCGCTGCCTGGTGCCGCTGACCGTGGCAGACCTGGCCGACTTCTACGTCTCCAACCCGCAGGCCCGCCTGCTGGCTGGTGGCACCGACCTGGCGCTGGAAGTCACCCAGTTCCACCGTGAGCTGCCGGTGATGATCTACGTCGGCCACATCGACGCCATGAAGCGCATCGAGGAGAACGGCGACTTCATCGAGATCGGCGCAGCCACTCCGCTGTCCGACTGCTACGAAACCCTGTCCCGCGAGTACCCTGACTTCGGCGAGCTGCTGCACCGCTTCGCCTCCCTGCAGATCCGCAACCAGGGCACCCTGGGTGGCAACATCGGAAACGCCTCGCCCATTGGCGACGCCCCGCCGCTGCTGATCGCCCTGGGCGCCGAAATCGTTCTGCGCAAAGGCAACCAGACCCGCATCCTGCCGCTGGACGAATACTTCCTCGACTACAAGGTCACTGCCCGCCAGGATTCCGAGTTCATCGAAAAGGTGCGCGTGCCCCGCGCCCGCAAGAACCAGGCGTTCCGCGCCTACAAGGTGTCCAAGCGCCTGGACGACGACATCTCCGCTGTCTGTGCTGCCTTCAACCTGGTGATCGAGAACGGTGTGGTACGCAAGGCCCGAGTCGCCTTCGGCGGTATGGCCGGCATTCCCAAGCGCGCAAGCGCCTGTGAACAGGCCCTGATCGGCGCCTCCTGGTACCCAGGCACTGTCGAGCGCGCCTGCGAGGCCCTCGCCAAGGATTTCACCCCGCTCTCGGACTTCCGCGCCAGCAAGGAGTACCGCCTGCTGACCGCGCAGAACCTGTTGCGCAAGTTCTTCCTCGAACTGCAATCCCCAGAAGTCGAAACCCGGGTGACCGCGTATGTCTAACAATCACCATCACAAAACCCAGGAAGAACTGGCGGAACTGTTCCGTGCCGATATCACCACCGGCGTCGGCCGCAGCGTCAAACACGAGAGCGCGCCGAAACATGTGACCGGCGAAGCCGTGTACGTGGATGACCGTCTGGAGTTCCCCAATCAGCTCCACGTCTACGCACGTATGAGCGACCGCGCCCACGCGCGCATCACCCGAATCGATACCACGCCCTGCTACCAGTTCCCGGGCGTGGCGATTGCCATCACCGCCAAGGACGTGCCCGGCCAGTTGGACATCGGCCCGGTGGTCGCCGGTGACCCGCTGCTGGCAGACGGCAAGGTCGAGTATGTCGGCCAGGTGATACTGGCCGTCGGTGCCGACAGCCTGGAGACCGCGCGCAAGGCCGCCATGGCAGCCATTGTCGAGTTCGAGGACCTGGAGCCCGTGCTGGACGTTGTCGACGCCCTGCGCAAGAAGCATTTCGTGCTCGACAGCCACCAGCACAAGCGCGGGGACTCGACCACTGCACTGGCCAATGCGAAGAACCGCCTGCAAGGTTCCTTGCACATCGGCGGCCAGGAACACTTCTATCTGGAGACCCAGATCTCCTCCGTCATGCCTACCGAAGACGGCGGCATGATCGTCTACACCTCCACCCAGAACGCCACAGAAGTCCAGAAGTTGGTCGGCGAAGTGCTGGGCGTGCCGATGAACAAGATCGTCATCGACATGCGCCGCATGGGCGGCGGCTTCGGCGGCAAGGAAACCCAGGCCGCCGGCCCGGCCTGCCTGTGCGCCGTGATCGCGCACCTGACGCGGCGCCCGACCAAGATGCGCCTGCCGCGCATGGAAGACATGTCGATCACCGGCAAGCGCCACCCCTTCTACGTCGAGTACGACGTGGGCTTCGACGACAACGGCCTGCTCACCGGCATCGAGTTGGAACTGGCCGGCAACTGCGGCTACTCGCCTGATCTGTCTGGCTCCATCGTCGACCGCGCGATGTTCCACTCGGACAACGCCTACTTCCTCGAAAACGCCACGATCAATGGTCACCGCTGCAAGACCAACACTGCCTCGAACACCGCCTACCGTGGTTTCGGTGGCCCGCAGGGCATGGTCGCGATCGAAGAGATCATGGACGCCATTGCCCGCAGCCTCGGCAAGGACCCGCTGGAAGTTCGCAAGCTGAACTACTACGGCAAGGACGAGCGCAACGTCACCCACTACTACCAGACCGTCGAGCACAACATGCTCGCCGAGATGACCGAAGAGCTGGAGGCCAGCAGCGAGTACGCCAAGCGCCGCGAAGAAATCCGTGCCTTCAACGCCAAGAGCCCCGTGCTGAAGAAAGGCCTGGCGATGACCCCGGTGAAATTCGGCATCAGCTTTACCGCCACCTTCCTCAACCAGGCCGGCGCGCTGGTGCACGTCTACACCGACGGCAGCATTCACCTGAACCATGGCGGTACCGAGATGGGCCAGGGCCTGAACACCAAGGTCGCCCAGGTCGTGGCCGAAGTCTTCCAGGTCGACATCTCGCGCATCCAGATCACCGCAACCAACACCGACAAGGTGCCCAACACCTCGCCGACCGCGGCATCCAGTGGTACGGACCTGAACGGCAAGGCCGCACAGAACGCGGCCGAAACCATCAAGGGGCGGCTGGTGGAGTTCCTCGCCAATCACTTCAAGGTCACGACCGAGGATGTGGAGTTCAAGAACGAGCAGGTGCGTGTGCGCGACCGCTACCTTTCCTTCGAGGAAATGATTCAGCTCGCCTACTTCAACCAGATCTCACTCTCCAGCACCGGTTTCTACCGCACGCCGAAGATCTTCTACGACCGCGACAAGGCCTCCGGCCGCCCCTTCTACTACTTCGCCTACGGTGCAGCCTGCGCCGAAGTCCTCGTGGACACGCTGACCGGCGAGTACAAGATGCTGCGTACCGACATCCTGCATGACGTGGGTGCCTCGCTGAATCCGGCCATCGACATCGGCCAGGTCGAAGGTGCCTTCGTCCAGGGTATGGGCTGGCTGACCATGGAAGAGCTGGTCTGGAACGCCAAGGGCAAGCTGATGACCAACGGCCCGGCCAGCTACAAGATCCCGGCCATCGCCGATATGCCGATCGATCTGCGAGTGAAGCTGGTGGAAAACCGCAAGAACCCCGAGCAGACGGTGTTCCACTCCAAAGCCGTGGGCGAACCGCCCTTCATGCTCGGCATTGCCGTCTGGTGCGCCATCAAGGATGCCGTGGCGAGCCTCGGGGACTACAAGGCGCAGCCGCAGATCGACGCGCCAGCCACCCCTGAGCGCGTGCTCTGGGGCGTCGAGCAGATGAGGAAGCTGCAGCAGCCGGCCCAGGCCGCCGCTCAGGCGGAGACCGAGCCTGCGTAACCCGTAGGAGCCAGCTTGCTGGCGATAGCGATTCGCCAGCAAGCTGGCTCCTACATAAATAAAACGGTGCAGAACAATGACAACATCCACCGATCGAACGAAGACGACGCAGCCGGAAAACGATCCCGTGCTGCTGGAAACACTGCCGGCCCCGGTGCGTCCCAAGGACGACTGGCGGCTGTCGCGGACCACCAGGCCACTGCGTAGCTGGAGACTGAGCAAATGAGTTGGATCAGCGCCCTCGCCGACCTGCAGCAACGCAGTGAACCCTGCGTGCTGGTGACCATCATCGAGGAGCGCGGCTCGACCCCGCGCAATGCCGGCTCCAAGATGGTTGTCACTGCCGAGCGTATCTTCGAGACCATCGGTGGCGGTCATCTCGAATTCAAAGCGATGGAGATCGCCCGCGAGATGCTCGAAAATCGCAGCCAGGACACCCGCCTGGAGCGCTTCAGCCTTGGCGCCAGCCTCGGCCAGTGCTGCGGCGGCGCCACCGTGTTGCTGTTCGAACCCATGGGCCAGCCCCAGGCACACATCGCCGTGTTCGGCGCTGGCCACGTCGGCCGTGCGCTGGTTCCGCTGCTCGCCAGCCTGCCCTGCAAGGTGCGCTGGATCGACTCGCGGGAAAATGAGTTCCCGGAGCACATTCCGGCCGGCGTGGAGAAAGTGGTCAACGAAGACGTGATCGACGAGATCGCTGAGATGCCCAAGGGCAGCTACTTCATCGTCATGACCCACAATCACCAGCTCGACCTGGAACTGACCGCCGAAATCCTCAAGCGCAACGACTTCGCCTACTTCGGCCTGATCGGCTCGAAGACCAAGCGCGTCAAGTTCGAACATCGTCTGCGCGAGCGTGGCTTCGCCGCCGACACCGTCCAGCGCATGCGCTGCCCGATGGGCATCCAGGACGTCAAAGGCAAGCTGCCGATCGAGATCGCCATCTCCATCGCTGGTGAAGTCGTCGCCACCTACAACGTCAACTTCGGCCAGGAAGTGAAAAAGGGCGAGACAGTCGCCAAGCTGATTCCTTCCTCCCGCCGCGAACAGGCCTGAGTTTTTTCCTCTTCCTTGGGAAGTGGATGACGCGTAGTGCCGGGTGGGGGGAGCCGCGTGACAGGGCGCCCCCCACTTCGGCCCCTCCCCTTGGGCGAGGACGCAAGAATCGTAATGCTAACGAACGAGACTGACATGACCAGCCACGTAACCGCCTACCGCTCCGCCATCCTGCACAGCATCGCCGACCCTGCCCTGGTGGGCGTCGAGCAGTCCTACCAGTATTTCGACGACGGCCTGCTGGTGGTGGAGGACGGTCGCGTCAAGGCCCTGGGCGAAGCCAAGTCCCTGCTGCCAGGCCTGGATGCCAGCGTCGAAGTGCACGAGTATCGCGATGCCCTGATCACCCCCGGCTTCATCGACACGCACATCCACTTCCCGCAGACCGGCATGATCGCCTCCTACGGCGAACAACTGCTGGACTGGCTGAACACCTACACCTTCCCCACCGAAAAGCAGTTTGCCGACAAGGCCCACGCTGCTGACGTTGCTGGCATCTTCATCAAGGAACTGCTGCGCAACGGCACCACCACTGCCCTGGTGTTCGGCACTGTGCACAAAGAGTCGGTGGACGCCTTCTTCGAAGCCGCGCAAGCGCTCAACCTGCGGATGATCGCAGGCAAGGTGCTGATGGACCGCAACGCCCCGGACTACCTGACCGACACCGCCGAATCCGGCTATGCCGACAGCAAGGAATTGATCGAGCGCTGGCACGGCAAGGGTCGCCTGCACTATGCGGTCACCCCGCGCTTCGCCCCCACCAGCACCCCGGAACAGCTGGAGCTGGCCGGCAAGCTATATGCCGAGTACCCGGGCCTGTACATGCACACCCACCTGTCCGAGAACCGCAAGGAAATCGAGTGGGTGAAGGAGCTGTTCCCGGAGCGCAAGGGCTACCTGGACGTCTATGACCACTTCAAGCTGATCGGCGAGCGCTCGGTATTCGCCCACGGCGTGCACCTGTGCGATGACGAGTGCAAACGCCTCGCGGAAACGGGTTCGGCGGTAGCGTTCTGCCCCACCTCCAACCTGTTCCTCGGCAGCGGCCTGTTCGACCTGCAGAAACTGGAAGAGTACGGCGTGCGCGTGGGCCTGGGCACCGATGTCGGCGCCGGCACCAGCTTCTCCCAGCTGCAGTCGCTGAACGAGGCCTACAAGGTCATGCAATTGCAGGGCAAGAAGCTCGACCCGTTCAAGTCCCTGTACCTGGCCACCCTCGGCGGCGCCCGCTCGCTCTACCTGGATGACCGGATCGGCAACTTCCAGAGCGGCAAGGACGCTGACTTCGTGGTCCTTGACTACAAAGCCACCCCGCTGATGGATTACCGCCTGCAGCAAGCTCGCAGCCTCGAGGAAAAGCTATTCGCCCTGACCATCCTCGGCGACGACCGTACCGTGAAGGAAACCTTCGCCGCCGGCCGCAGCGTGCATCAACGCAGCTAATGCTCGCATGATGAAAAGAACCCCGCTTCGGCGGGGTTTTCTTTGCGCTCCTAACAGAGAGCAGAAAGCCCCGCATGTGCGGGGCTCAATCGTCAGGCTGGCTCAGGCGCTGCGAGGCGTATTGCGGCCCGGCTTCTTCTTGGTCTGCAGCAGGTGCGAGAACACTGCGTGCAGGTCATCAGAAGCGCCGCCTTCGTCCAGATTCAACTTGTCATCGATGTGATCCATGTGATGCATCATCAGCATCACGGCGCGCTCAGCGTCGCGCGACTCGATGGCGTCGATCAGACGATTGTGTTCATCGAAGGAACAGTGGGAGCGGCTACCGCTCTCGTACTGGGCAATGATGAGCGACGTCTGGGACACCAGACTGCGCTGAAAACTCACCAGCGGAGCGTTCTTCGCCGCCTCGGCCAGCTTCAGGTGGAACTCACCGGAAAGACGGATGCCAGCACCACGGTCGCCACGAGAGAAGCAGGCCTGCTCCTCGTTGACCATCTGCCGCAGCTCCTGCAACTGCTCGGCCGTGGCATGTTCAACCGCGAGCTCGGTAATGGCTCGCTCCACCAGGCGGCGGGCGTAGAAAATCTGGCGGGCTTCCTCGACGCTCGGACTGGCGACGACTGCACCGCGATTCGGCCGCAACATCACAACGCCTTCATGGGCGAGGCGCGACAGTGCGCGACGGATGATGGTGCGGCTTACGCCGAAGATCTCGCCCAGGGCCTCCTCGCTCAGCTTGGTACCGGGCGCGAGGCGCTGCTCGAGAATGGCATCGAAAATATGCGCATAGACAACATCGTCCTGCGTGCCGCTGCGGGTGCTTTTGGCGGTGCGCGGCTGCTTCTTGAGTGGCTGCAACTGTTCGTTCATGGGGGCTCGCGTCAAAGGGATTCGGCGGTCTTCCAGGGCCCTTTTTGCCCCTCTCCGCCGGGCTGAGCAGGTGTGTCAGCGAGGGAAATCAGGGAAAAAGCGAGTGATATTGTACACAATCATCCAGCCTTGAACAGTTTCGACGCAGCTCAAGCCTCGTTCCTGACCAGTTGCACAGGTTTTTCCGGTACTTCTGGAATGGCTCAGGTCGACGAAGGCTAAGGCGACAAAAAGACAGATTCCCCTACATTTTTTTGTCATAAGCGCGATTGCACCAGTGCCATTCCGTACTTTGGCGCTTCCTTCCCTTTCCTGCTCCCGCACAAGCCACCCTTTCTAACTATTTGTTTTTAAACGTTTTCCTTATTTATCAGATCGCGAATTGTCGCAGCAAAATCCGCCCTTTCGGTCAGCTTTAACGAATTAGTATGATTTTTCGAACATTGAAAACATTATTTGTTTTTTTTGTATACAAAGGCATAATCGCGCCGTGACTTCCTGACCCTGCGGTCAAGTATTAAGGGGAGTGCACCACTCACGCCATCCGCCTCAGTCAGTCCGGAGCCCACTCCAGGCTCTGGGTGAACAAAACAAAAGAGATGAGGAGTACCACGCTGTGGAAAGCATCAAACAACAAGAACAAGGAACGTACGCCGCAACACCGCCCTCCAATGGCCTGCTTGAACGTCTCTTCAAGCTCAGCCTTCACGGCACCACCGTGAAAACCGAACTGGCTGCAGGCCTGACCACCTTCATCACCATGGCCTACATCATTTTCGTCAACCCGAACATCATGGCCGATGCCGGGATCGATCATGGCGCGGCCTTCGTTGCTACCTGCCTTGCCGCAGCCTTCGGCTGCCTCCTCATGGGTCTTTACGCCAACTGGCCGGTGGGTCTCGCCCCGGGCATGGGCCTGAACGCCTTCTTTACCTACACCGTGGTCAACACCATGGGCTACAGCTGGCAGATCGCGCTTGGCGCGGTGTTCCTCTCCGGCGTGCTGTTCATGATCCTCACCTTCTCGCGCATCCGCGAATGGCTGCTCAACAGCATCCCAAGCAGTCTGAGGTTCGCCATGGGCGCGGGTGTCGGCCTGTTCCTCGGGCTCATCGGCCTGAAGACCGCCGGTATCGTGGTTGCCCATCCGGCCACCCTGGTGCATATCGGTGACCTGACCTCCCCCGGTCCGCTGCTGGCCGCCATCTGCTTCCTGATGATCGCCGTGCTGGAATACCGCCGTATCTTCGGCGGCATCCTGATCAGCATCCTCACCGTCACCCTGGTCGGCGTGGGTCTGGGGATCGTCAAGTTCGGCGGCGTGTTCTCCATGCCCCCGAGCCTGGCCCCGACCTTCATGGCCATGGACATCACCGGCGCGTTCGACGTGACGATGGTCAGCGTGATTCTCGCCTTCCTCTTCGTGCACATGTTCGACACCGCCGGCACCCTGATGGGCGTGGCCCAGCGTGCCAACCTGGTACAGGAAGACGGCCGCATCGAGAACCTGTCCAAGGCCATGAAGGCAGACAGCGCCTCCAGCGTGTTCGGCGGCGTGCTCGGCGTACCGCCGGTCACCAGCTACGTTGAGAGTGCTGCCGGCGTGGCCGCTGGCGGTCGCACCGGTCTGACTGCCGTAACCGTGGGCATCCTGTTCATCGCCGCCATGTTCTTCGCCCCGCTGGCCGGCATGATCCCCGCCTACGCCACTGCCGGCGCACTGATCTATGTTGCGATGCTGATGATGGGCGGCATGGCCCACATCGACTGGAAGGAACACACCGAGACCATTCCGGCCATCGTCACCGTGATCATGATGCCGCTGACCTTCTCGGTCGCCGACGGCATCGCGTTGGGCTTCGTGACCTACGTCGTAATGAAGGCCTTCACCGGCAAGTACAAGGATGTGTCGGTAAGCCTGTATGCGCTCTGCGCCATCTTCGTGGCGAAGTTCATCTTCCTGTAACCGATCAGCCACCGCGATACCGAGCCCTGTCGCAGTGCGACAGGGCTTTTCATTTCTACCTGATGAATGATCTGGCGCCAGCCTGGCGGATTTCCGCCTCACGCAGGCAGCAAGCCGGCGGAAACCCGCCATTAAGTTCCCTCATCACCTCCCTTCAGTGCCCACCGCCCCCTGACAGTAGCGGTTTGCAGACTGCTGGCACAGTGCTTGCCGTGTGATCAGCAAGCGAGCCAACAAGAACAAGCCAAGCCGCATTTTCACGATCCAACCGACCAAATCGCGGTTGCCGCCTAGACTCCTTCTTGTTGCCTCGCTCGGACCGCCCGTGGCCGTCCGGACCCGATCAAGAACAACAAGAGGATGCTTCAATGTTCAAACCTGCTCTGAAAGCGCTCGCCTGCGCCCTCGCACTGGGTGCCGCCGGTCTGGCCCAGGCCGCCGATCCCATCGTGATCAAGTTCTCCCACGTCGTGGCCGAGCACACCCCTAAGGGGCAAGGCGCATTGCTATTCAAGAAGCTCGCGGAAGAACGCCTGCCAGGCAAAGTCAAGGTAGAGGTCTACCCCAACTCTTCGCTCTTCGGTGACGGCAAGGAAATGGAAGCCCTGCTGCTGGGCGATGTGCAACTGATCGCCCCGTCCCTGGCCAAGTTCGAGCAGTACACCAAGCAGGTGCAGCTGTTCGACCTCCCCTTCCTGTTCAACGATATCCAGGCCGTGGATCGATTCCAGCACAGCCCCGAAGGCCAGAACCTGCTCAAGTCGATGGAAAGCAAGAACATCACCGGGCTGGGTTATTGGCACAACGGCATGAAGCAGCTCTCGGCCAACAAACCCCTGCGCGAACCGAAGGACGCTCGCGGCCTGAAGTTCCGCGTGCAGGCCTCCGCCGTGCTGGAGGAGCAGTTCAAGGCCGTACGTGCCAACCCTCGCAAGATGAGCTTTGCCGAGGTGTACCAAGGGTTGCAGACCGGCGTGGTCAACGGTGCCGAGAACCCCTGGTCGAACATCTACTCGCAGAAGATGCACGAGGTGCAGAAATACATCACCGAGTCCAACCACGGCGTGCTCGACTACATGCTGATCACCAATACCAAGTTCTGGAACGGCCTGCCGGCGGATGTTCGCTCCGAACTGGAGAAGATCACCGTGGAGGTGACCAACGAGGTGAACAAGCAGGCCGAGGCGCTGAACCAGAGCGATAAGCAGCGCATCATCGATGCCAAGACCAGCGAGATCATCGAGCTCACTCCCGAGCAGCGCAACGAATGGCGCGAGGCCATGAAACCCGTGTGGAAGAAGTTCGAAGCTGAAATCGGTCCTGACCTGATCAAGGCCGCTGAAGCCGCCAATCAGGCCCAGTAAAACGCCCAGTCCGGGGTTGGCGGTTTTCCGCCAGCCCCGAACAAACGACGCTTCTGCCATCGGGAGATGCCATCCATGAACGCTCTGCGGCGCGTCTGGGACCACTTCGAGGAAGGCTTCATCGCCTTCCTCCTGGCGGCCATGACGCTGGTGACCTTCGTCTACGTCATCCTCAACAACCTCTACACCTTCTTCTACAACCTGGCCGACCGCTGGGAAGCCGCCAGCGAAGCACTCTTCGGCATCGGCGACAGCATCCTTGCCATGGCCCAGGCGATGACCTGGAGCAACTCGCTGACCAAGGCGCTGTTCGCCTGGCTGATCTTTTTCGGCCTGTCCTACGGCGTGCGTACCGCTGGCCACATCGGCGTCGATGCCCTGGTCAAGTTGACCACCCGCCCGGTACAGCGAGCCCTGGGAATCATCGCCTGCTTGTGCTGCCTGCTCTATGCGGGACTGCTGGCTGTCGCCAGCTTCGAGTGGGTGCAAACCCTCTTCACGGCAGGAATCGGCGCTGAAGACCTCGGCCACTATGGCGTCCAGCAATGGCACATCGGCCTGATCGTGCCCGTGGGATTCGGCCTGGTCTTCATCCGCTACGCGGAAATTTTCGTTCGTATCCTGCAGAACCGGCAGACCGGTCTAGGCCTCGCCGATGAGGCTGCCGAAGCGCTCAAGCTGACCGAGCACGACGAGCCACAGCACAAGGAAGACAAGCAATGACTGTCCTGTTTCTCTTCTTCCTGCTCTTCCTGTTGATGTTCATTGGCGTGCCCATTGCCATCTCGCTGGGTCTTGCGGGTTCGATGACCATCATCCTGTTCAGCCCGGACTCCGTGCGCTCATTGGCGATCAAGCTATTCGAGACGTCCGAGCACTACACCCTGCTGGCAATCCCCTTCTTCCTGCTGGCCGGGGCCTTCATGACCACCGGTGGCGTCGCACGGCGCCTGATCGACTTTGCCAACGCCTGCGTCGGCCACATCCGCGGCGGCCTTGCGATTGCCGCGGTGCTGGCCTGCATGCTGTTCGCCGCGCTTTCCGGCTCCAGCCCGGCCACAGTGGCCGCAGTGGGATCCATTGCCATCGCCGGCATGGTGCGCTCGGGCTATCCGCAGGCCTTCGGCGCGGGCATTGTCTGCAACGCCGGCACCCTGGGCATTCTCATTCCGCCCTCAATCGTGATGGTGGTCTACGCCGCCGCCACCGAAACCTCGGTGGGCAAGCTGTTCATGGCCGGCGTGGTCCCAGGCGTCATGCTTGGCTTGGTGCTGATGGCGGCGATCTACGTCATCGCCGTAAAAAAGAATCTGCCGGCGCTGCCACGCGCCACATTCCGCGAATGGCTGAACGCCGGGCGCAAGGCCCTCTGGGGCCTGCTGTTGATGGTGATCATCCTGGGCGGCATCTACAGCGGCATGTTCACGCCAACCGAAGCCGCGGCCGTGGCAGCCGTCTACTCGGCCTTCATTGCCCTGTTCGTCTACAAGGACATGAAGCTGAGCGAAGCGCCGAAGGTGCTGCTGGAGTCCGGCAAACTGAGCATCATGCTGATGTTCATCATCGCCAACGCCATGCTCTTCGCCCACGTACTGACCACTGAGCAACTGCCCCAGCAGATCACTGCATGGGTGATCGATGCCGGCCTGACACCAGTAACCTTCCTGCTGGTCGTGAACATCGTGCTCCTGATTGCCGGCGCCTTCATGGAACCCTCGGCGATCATCCTGATCCTGGCCCCGATCCTCTTCCCCATCGCGATGAAGCTGGGCATCGACCCGATCCATCTGGGCATCATCATGGTGGTGAACCTGGAGATCGGCCTGGTAACGCCACCCGTAGGGCTGAACCTCTTCGTCACCTCGGCCGTGACCGGCATGCCGCTGACTTCAACCATCCGCGCGGCGATGCCTTGGCTGATGATCCTGCTGGCCTTCCTCATCCTGGTCACCTACGTACCCTGGATCTCCCTGGCCCTGCCGAACTGGCTGGGCATGACCTGATCCCTTGCGCATCTCCCCGTGATGCGTTTCAGCCCGGCCTTGCGCCGGGCTTTTTTGTTAACACAGTCAGCACTTCCTGCAGACGAAAAAAAGCCCGCAGTGTGAACGGGCTAGAAAGACTCCAGTGAGTCGAGGGTAACGAACTAGCTACCGCGGTAAGTGGAGTAGCTGTAAGGGGAAATCAGCAGCGGCACGTGATAGTGGTCCTGCTCGGAGGAGATGCCGAAGCGCAGCACGACCACGTCGAGGAAAGCCGGCTCGGCCAGCTGAACGCCACGTGCGCGGTAGTAGTCACCCGCGTGGAAATGGATCTGGTAGACGCCGCTCTGGTAGTCGGCACCCTGCAGCAGAGGCGCATCGCAGCGGCCATCGTCATTGGTGGTGGTGGTGGCGACCAGCTCCAGACCCGCGTTTTCTACGCGATAGAGCTCGATCTTGATGTCACGGCCAGGGCAACCGTGGGCGGCATCCAGTACATGCGTGGTCAAACGTCCCATTGCTCGCTGGGCGTTCTTCGGGCCGATGCGCTGGCCGCGATCGAAACGCCACACCTCCTCTGCTTGTTCATATCGGTGCGTGGTCAGGGCTGAGGCCCCGGTACGGTGCGCAGAATAACATGCGCCCGAGAGAATGTAAGACATAAATAAGAAGAATTGTACACAATCACAACACCAAATCCCGCCAAGCCAGCGTTGCACCAAAGCCATTCTGGATTTACGCGTACCGTCCACCCAGCGGGCCTTACATCGAATCTACCTGACCATACGGGCAGGTTTCTTGCTAGATGCCTGGATAACGAATCAGGTGATATTTTGATTTACAAAACACAAGACAGTTTGTATACAATCACCACATCCACGATCGCGCACCATTCCCCAGGCTGTCGCTGATCGTCCAACAGACACGAAAGGAAGACTGCAGTGAGCGCTGAGTACCCACGCGACCTGATCGGTTACGGCAACAACCCTCCCCACCCGCATTGGCCGGGTGAGTCCCGCATCGCCCTGTCCTTTGTCCTGAATTACGAGGAAGGCGGCGAACGCAATGTGCTTCATGGCGACAAGGAGTCCGAAGCCTTCCTGTCCGAGATGGTGGCCGCCCAACCACTACAGGGCGCGCGCAACATGAGCATGGAGTCCCTCTACGAATACGGTAGCCGCGCCGGCGTCTGGCGCCTGCTAAACCTGTTCAAGCAGCACGACATCCCGCTGACCATCTTCGCCGTTGCCATGGCCGCACAGCGCCATCCGGACGCGATCCGTGCCATGGTCGAGGCCGGCCACGAGATCTGCAGCCACGGCTACCGCTGGATCGATTACCAGTACATGGACGAGGCCCAGGAGCGCGAGCATATGCTCGAAGCCATCCGCATCCTCACCGAACTGACCGGCGAACGCCCAGTGGGCTGGTACACCGGCCGCACCGGTCCGAACACTCGCCGCCTGGTGATGGAAGAAGGCGGGTTCCTGTATGACTCGGATACCTACGACGACGATCTGCCCTATTGGGATGCCGCCAGCACAGCTGAGAAACCGCACCTGGTCATCCCCTACACCCTCGACACCAACGACATGCGTTTCACCCAGGTGCAGGGCTTCAACAAAGGCGACGACTTCTTCGAATACCTCAAGGACGCCTTCGACGTGCTCTATGCCGAAGGCGCGGCTGGCGCGCCGAAGATGCTCTCCATCGGTATGCACTGCCGCCTGCTGGGCCGCCCGGCACGCCTCGCCTCCCTGGCACGCTTCATCGAATACGTTAAGGGCCATGAGAAAGTCTGGTTCGCCCGCCGCGCCGACATCGCCCGCCACTGGCACGCCACCCACCCTTTCAAAGAGCAAGCGAAATGAGCCGCTTCCAGACCCTGACCCCGTCCACCCTGTCCCGCGGTGCCTTCGTCAAGGCGTTCGCCGACATCTATGAACACTCGCCCTGGGTCGCCGAGAAAGCCTTCGACCTGGGCCAGGACGCCCACATCGACGACATCGACGGTCTGCACCAGCGCATGGCCGACCTGTTGCTCAGCGCCAGCCATGAAGCCCAGCTGGCACTGATCAATGCTCACCCGGACCTGGCCGGCAAGGCCGCCGTCCGCGGCGAGCTGACCGAAGCCAGCACCAGCGAACAGGCCGGTGCCGGTATCCACGAGTGCACGGCTGAAGAGTTCGCGCGCTTTACCGAACTGAACGACGCCTACAAGGCCAAGTTCGGGTTTCCTTTCATCATGGCGGTGAAAGGCAGTAACCGGCACCAGATCCTGTCGGCCTTCGAGGAGCGGATCCACAACACTCCTGAAGCCGAGTTCTCCAGGGCGCTGGCCGAGATCAACAAGATCGCGCTGTTCCGTCTGCAGCAGATGTAAGCCGCAGGCGCACCGCACCTATTCGAAACAAGGTGGACTGCGGTCCACCCATCGGCTCTCCAGCGGTACCGAGAGCTACGGGGGGAGGATGGAATGACCACCGCCCCCACCCGGCCCCTCCCCCCGGGGGATGGGAACCAGCAACGAACAAGTAGAACAGCCATGCGAACCCTGAAGATCGAGCCCCTGACCAAAGAAGCCTTCGCCCCCTTCGGAGATGTGATCGAAACCGAAGGCAGCGAGTACTTCATGATCAACAACGGCTCCACCCGCCGTTATCACAAGCTGGCAACGGTCGAGACCGCCCAGCCCGACGACAAGGCGATCATCAGCATCTTCAGTGCCGAATCCCTCGAGATGCCCTTGCGCATCCGCATGCTGGAACGACACCCGCAGGGCAGCCAGGCTTTCATTCCGCTGCTCGGCAATCCCTTTCTGGTCGTGGTCGCGCCACTTGGCGATGTACCTGTACCGGGTTTGGTCCGTGCCTTCATTTCCAATGGCAGGCAGGGCGTTAATTACCATCGCGGCGTCTGGCACCACCCGGTGCTGACGATCGAAAAGCGGGATGACTTCCTGGTGGTTGATCGCAGTGGTTCCGGCAACAACTGCGACGAGCATTACTTCACCGAGGACGAACAGCTCCTCCTCAACCCCCACCACTAATAAGAGAAGCCCAACGATCGGCGTGCCGGTCGGCGGGAAAGAGGTAACAACTGTGGAAGCACATTTGACCGAATGGCTGAACCTGGGCATTCGCTGGGTTCACATGATCACCGGTATCGCCTGGATCGGCGCATCCTTCTATTTCGTCTGGCTCGAGAACAACCTCAACCGCGCCAACCCGCGCGACGGTCTGTCGGGTGATCTCTGGGCCATCCACGGTGGCGGCATCTACCACCTGGAGAAATACAAGCTCGCCCCGCCAAAAATGCCCGACAACCTTCACTGGTTCAAATGGGAAGCCTATTTCACCTGGCTGTCAGGCGTCGCCCTGCTGACCGTGGTGTTCTACCTGAATCCAACCCTGTACCTGATCGCCCCCGGCGTGGATATCGCCCCGGCTGCCGCCGTCGCCATCGGCATCGGCTCGCTGGTCGCAGGCTGGTTCATCTACGACTTCCTCTGCGATTCGCCGCTGGGCAAGACCCCCGCCCTGCTCGGCCTGATCCTCTTCGTGCTGGTGATCGGCGCGGCCTGGGGCTTCACCCAGGTATTCAGCGGTCGTGGTGCCTACATTCATGTCGGCGCCCTGATCGGCACCATCATGGTGGGCAACGTGTTCCGCATCATCATGCCGGCGCAGCGCGCCCTGGTTAAGGCGATCGAAGAGAACCGCACCCCTGACCCGACCCTGCCGGCCAAGGGCCTGCTGCGTTCGCGCCACAACAACTACTTCACCCTGCCGGTGCTGTTCATCATGATCAGCAACCACTTCCCGAGCACGTACGGCAGCCAGTACAACTGGCTGATCCTGGCCGGGATCGCGGTGATCGCAGTGCTGGTGCGCCACTACTTCAACACCCGCCATGAGAGCAACAAGTTCGCCTGGACCCTCCCCGCCGGCGCCCTTGGCATGATCTGCCTGGCCTTCGTCACCGCGCCGAACTACAAGGCCGCCGAACCGAGCCTGGCCGTAGAACCTGCACACCAGGAGCATGCTGCTCCGGCAACCAGCACCAGCGCTGCCCCGGCCAGCGCCGAAAGCAAGCCGCAGGCTGCCGCCCCGGCGCAATCCGCTCAGGCCGCCCCGACCCAGGTCAGCGCCAGCGGCAATGACTTCGGCAAGGTCCACAGCGTGATTCAGGAACGCTGCACCGTCTGCCATTCCGCCAAGCCCACCAGCCCGATGTTCACCTCGGCACCGGGCGGCGTGATGCTCGACACCCCGCAGCAGATCCAGATGCTCGCACCGAAGATCCAGGCTCAGGCAGTCGCCAGCCAGATCATGCCGCTGGGCAACATCACCCAGATGACCCAGGAAGAGCGCGACCTGATCGGCCGCTGGATCGCACAAGGCGCGAAGACCAACTAAGCGTCGCCCCTGCAAGCAAGACCACGGCGGGTGGTGACCCCAAGCACCGCCCGCGCTTCAAGCCTGCCCCAGGCAGGCTTTTTTTCTTCCAGTAGTACCCGCAGTACCCCTGCCAGGTGTCACCCACCCGGCCAGCAACATGAATACCCGGCAAGCCGCACCCACGAAGTGCGGTACTGCCAAGCGACTTACAAGAACAAAAGCGCCCGAGGTGTTGCATGACCACTCCGACAGAGCGAGAGATCGCCCTTTCGCCCGCTGACCAGCGCCTGCCCCTGATGCAATTGCTGCTTGTCGGCTTCCAGCATGTCCTGCTTATGTACGGCGGCGCCGTTGCCGTACCCCTGATCGTCGGCCAGGCCGCCGGTCTTTCCCGTGAAGAAATCGCCTTCCTGATCAACGCCGACCTGCTGGTTGCCGGCATCGCCACCATTGTGCAATCCATCGGCATCGGCCCGGTGGGCATCCGCATGCCGGTGATGATGGGGGCCAGTTTCGCCGCCGTCGGCAGCATGGTCGTGATGGCCGGCATGCCCGGCGTCGGCATCCAGGGCATCTTCGGCGCCACTATTGCCGCCGGCTTCTTCGGCTTGCTGCTCGCCCCCTTCATGTCGCGCATCGTGCGCTTCTTCCCGCCGCTGGTGACCGGCACTGTGATCACCTCCATCGGCCTCACGCTCTTCCCGGTTGCGGTCAACTGGGCGGGCGGAGGCAACACGGCCACGCAGTTCGGCGGGCTGGAATACCTGTCCATCGCGGCCCTGGTACTGGGCACCATCCTGCTGGTGAACCGCTTCCTCAAGGGCTTCTGGGTGAATGTCTCGGTACTGGTCGGCATGGCGCTGGGCTATGCCCTGGCCGGCGCCTGCGGGATGGTCAACCTCGACGGCCTGGACGAAACGCCCTGGTTCCAGATCGTGGAACCCATGCACTTCGGCATGCCGAAGTTCGAGCTGGCCTCCGTGTTGTCCATGTGCCTGGTGGTGGTGATCATCTTCGTCGAGTCCACCGGCATGTTCCTGGCCCTGGGCAAGATCACCGGCCGCGAGGTCTGCCCCAATGCCCTTCGTCGGGGCCTGATGTGCGACGCTGGCGCGTCCTTCCTGGCCGGCTTCTTCAACACCTTCACCCATTCGTCCTTCGCCCAGAACATCGGCCTGGTGCAGATGACCGGCGTGCGCAGCCGCTACGTGACGGTCGCAGCGGGCGCCTTCCTCATTGGCCTCAGCCTGCTCCCGAAGGCCGCCTTCCTGGTAGCCTCGATCCCGCCGGCGGTGCTGGGCGGCGCGGGCCTGGCGATGTTCGGCATGGTGGCAGCCACCGGCATCAAGATCCTTCACGAGGCCGACATCGGCGATCGCCGCAACCAGTTGCTGGTCGCCGTGAGCATGGGCATGGGCATGGCACCGGTCGTACGCCCCGAACTCTTCGCACAGCTCCCCCACTGGATGGAGCCCATCACCCACAGCGGCATCGCCATGGCCACCGTTAGCGCCCTCACCCTGAATCTGCTGTTCAACATTCTCGGGGAGAAGGATCGCAGCCGGCAGTGCGTCGCCCACTGACCTGAAGTTGCTCCCATCCGGCCGTTCCCATGAGGTGCAGCCGGACTTCAACAGCCCGCTTACCCGGCGGGCTCTTTTAACCTCCGAACCCTATGACGGCCGCCTTCGCGCGCTGCCGTTGAGGGGAAGGCTTTTCCGCTTTCAGCTCAACAACAAAAAGAAGGAGTACCCGAATGCGTCGTTACACCAGTCTGGCGCTTGGCGCCGCCTTGATGGCCGCGGGCCAAACCGGCTTCGCCACGGAGGACGGCAAGTTCTTCGAGTGGATGAACAACAGCGTCGGCTTCCGCTACGGCCAGCAGTTCACCAATCCGAACAACCCGAACAAGTTTGCGAAGCGGGCCTACAGCTTCACCCATGCCGATGGCTACCGGTACGGCAGCAACTTCTTCAACCTCGATGTATTCCTCTCCGACAGTCGCGACCCGCGCAAGGGCACCGATCACGGAGGCAGCGAGGTCTACGCGATCTACCGCCATCAACTGTTTGCCTCACGGGTATTCGACCAACCGTTGGGGACCGGCCTGATCAAGGACTACGCCTTCACCTTCGGCTTCGACGCCAGCCGCAACAACAACCTGGCCTCGGCCAAGAAGCGCGCCCTGGTGTTCGGCCCGACCCTGAAGTTCAACGGTGCCGGCGTGCTCGACCTGAGCCTGATGTACTACCGGGAGAAGAACCACTCGGGCATCCCCACCGCCAAGCATCCGAACCACACCTTCGACGCCACGTACATGGTCAACCTGACCTGGCTCAAGCCCTTCCAGCTCGGCGAGCACGACGCCAAGTTCCAGGGTTTCGTCAACTATGTCGGTGAGAAGGGCGAGGACTACTTCGACAAGGACACCGCACCGGAAACCCTGATGCGCACATCGCTCATGGTCGCAGCCATGCCGGGCGCCAAGCGCAAGCCGAACCTGTGGTTGGGCGTCGGCTACGAGTATTGGCACAACAAATTCGGCGTCGACGGCGGCCGTGGTAGCCGCACCTCGACGCCGACGGTGAACCTGGAATTCACCTTCTGAACCGAGTCTCGCCGAAAGGCGTTCATTCCCCTTTGCGACCCGGAGGGAGGCCGATCGCCGAGACAGCCGATTGATTCGAGACGAGCCGTACAGCGGCTCCCGGCCCGTTACACCGGGAAATCCGCAGGCCCGAATCGCCATCGATGCAGCTCCCTCTTTGCAGCGAAAGGCTTGTGCCATGGATTGGCTCTCCTCCCCTTTCAACCGTGGGGATGGCGCATTGCGCCTCCCCCGGTCTTTTTTCCTGATGAATCAGAAGTGCACTTTGACCAGCAGGCTGGCGGTGTTCTGGTCGGTGCCATCGAGGATCACGTCACCCAGGAAGCTGTCGTTGTCGATACCGTACTTGTCCTTCCAGTAGTCGTATTCGAAACCGACGTAGAGCTGCTTTTCACCCCAGCCCATGGCCTTGCCCAGGTCGTACTTCACCTGCGGGTTGAAGTGCAGGTTGGCGTGGTAGGTGCCGCGGCTGTTCTCGTCGTTGTCCACCACCCAGTCCATGAAGCCATCGATCAGGATGTCGGAATTGCCCACGGGAATGGTGTAGCTCCACACCGGGGTGATCTGCCAGACGTTGTCACCCGGACGGCTGCCGTCTGTGGTGCGGTTGTAGAAGTTGACCTGGAAGAAGTCGAAGCCAGGAATGGCCAGGTCGAAGCCCGGGCCGATCAGGTAGGACTCGACATCCCCTTCACCGAACTCGTAGGTCATGGCCAGCAGTACGTCGGTAACCGGACCGAACTGGATCTTCTGGTCGAAGATCTTGCCCAGCGACAGTCGCGGCTGGAATTCACCGTAATAGGTGTTGTCGCCAACGAGGTCGTCCTTGTCACCGTTGTAGTAGATCTTGTCGAGGAAGAAGAAGTTATCGCCGTACTTCCAGCCATCCGCGTGCTCGAAGGTCACCGTCTGCTGGATCTCCGGGTTGATCTTGAAGTTCTGGCCGTAGAGGTAGCTCAGGCTGTTGTTCTGCCAGAACAGCAGGTCACCGGCGATCGCCTGGCCGCCACCAAGCAATCCGGTCGTGAGGGCAAGGCAGTGCGGCAGATACTTGGCATTCATGGTTTTTTCCTTGTTGTAGTGGGTTTCAGGTTTTTCCGCCCCGCGCCCACCCAAAGACCGCCCCGGGCATCAGGGCAGGCTGCGGGCAGGTTCGGGATTGGTGGGGGTTGCGCGCGCCGAGCGTCAGCCGGTCAGTTCGAGGCTGGGGTGGCGGGCGGGGCTGGACGGGCTGTCTTCAGCGTTGCGCTGTTCGGCTGCGTCCGGGGCGTTCCGCTGGACCTCGCTCATCGAGGCCAGGGGTTCGAGTACGTCTGCGCTTGCGTCTGTAAGGACGAGGCCGGGCAGTCCGAGCAGGCCGCCAACAATCAGCGTCGACGCAGCAATGCCGGAGAAGCAGGCAGATAGTCGGCCGATAGCTGTGAAGCGGGAGTACCTCGTCCCTGGGCGATCCTCCAGGTAGTGACAGAGGTCGGAGCGAACCCCGGAAATGTCGGATGAACTCATGGGTAAAGCCTGCCTATTGTTCTTGTCGGTCGTTGGCTTACACGGGTGCCGATGAACACCCCATGTAGTTACTTCATCAGAAAAAGCTGATCTTGAGGTCAGGATTTTCCGAATTATATACACGCGGCGAACGTCACAAACAACACTTTCTTTCAGAATTGTGTACAAAACAGCTTGAAGAACTAACCAAACAGCCTTCCGAGCGTTCTGCCGCGGCACTTCCAGGCGAATTGCAGTCAGGGGTTTTCCTTGTCTTTCTGGCGTTTCAAGAAGTCGATCTTCCACTGCTCCATGCCGAGGTATTCGGAGTCCAGGTTGGACTCCACCTGGTAGCGCGCCTTGAGCGCATCGACTGCCTGCCGGTGCTCAGTGAGGAAGCGATCAAAGCGCGCTATCAGCTCCGGATACCTGAGGCTGGAGAGATTGAAGGTTCCACGGGTGTGGGGCAGGTTCGGATCGAACACCAGGGCACCGGGGCGTGCACGGATGTTGTCCAGGTAGTAGGTGGCGACCACGACGTTGTAGTAGGCACCGTCCGCCTGCTGCTTCATTGCCTGCTTGATCATCTGGCCCAGATCGGCGCTGCGCACCACCTGGGTCTGACCGCCATCGATACGGTCCTGGTAGGTCCAGGGCGTCCAGCCATCGACCACCGCCAGCCTCGCCAACTGATCGATTCCCTTGCCCTGCCGCTTGGGCGCCACCAGCACACCGTCAACGTACTGCACCACCGGCAAGCTGTAGGCGATGTCCTTGTTGCCCTTCAGCTCACTGGCCCACTTGGCGTTATCCGGGTACTTGAAGTCGATGCTGCCATTGAGCAGGTGCTGAGTGAGTTGATTGACCGGCAGTGCCTGGTACTGAATGTCCAGCCCGGCTTCGCGCGCGAACAAGTCGAGCACATCACGGGCAAAGCCCTGGTACTCGCCCTGATCGCTGATCCAATAGTGGGGTTGAAAGGACTGCTTTTCGACACCTATTACGTAGGTCTGCGCCAAGGCGCCATTCGCGGACAACAGGCCGGCAGCCAGCCAGCCGAAAACCTGAGGTTTCATGACCTTCTCCTTGTTCTCATGTGGGCACGAACAGAAAAGGGACGCAGCACCCGGCCACGCCCCCATCAGGACGATTTACTCGCCCAGTACCAGTTGCCGCGCCAGTTGGTTGTGGCGTTCCAGCACACGCGGCAGGTCGACGGTGACCAGTTGGCCGTCGCGTACCACGACCTTGCCGTTGATCACGCTGGTGGAAACCTGGGTCGGCGTGCAGAACACCAACGCCGCGAGCGGATCATGGAGGGCGCCGGCGTAAGCGATATGGTTGAGGTCGAAGGCGACGAAGTCGGCCGCCATGCCCGGCGCAAGCGCGCCGATGTCGTCGCGATTGAGCACTTTGGCGCCACCCAGAGTGGCAATTTCGAGCGCCTCGCGGGCGGTCATGGCGTCGGGGCCGAAACCAACCCGTTGCAGCAGCAGTGCCTGACGCACTTCACCGATCATGGTGGCACCATCGTTGGACGCAGAACCGTCCACGCCCAGGCCGACCGGCACACCGGCATCGCGCATGCGACGAACCGGCGCGATACCCGAGGCCAGGCGCATGTTCGAGCAAGGACAGTGCGCAACGCCCGTGCCGGTGCGGGCGAAAAGCTCGATGCCATGCTCGTCGAGTTGTACGCAGTGGGCGTGCCAGACATCGTGGCCGACCCACCCCAGGTCTTCGGCATACTCAGCCGGCGTCATGCCGAACTTCTCCCGGCTGTAGGCAATGTCGTTGACGTTTTCGGCCAGGTGGGTGTGCAGCGATACGCCGTACTGGCGCGCCAGCACAGCGGCCTCGCGCATCAGGTCGCGGCTCACCGAGAACGGCGAGCACGGCGCCACCACCACCCGCAGCATCGAGCCATGGGACGCATCGTGGTAGTCCTCGATCAGGCGCTGGGACTCCTTGAGAATGTCAGCTTCCTTCTCCACCACCGAATCCGGCGGCAGGCCGCCCTGGCTGCGGCCAACGCTCATGCTGCCGCGCGCGGCATGGAAGCGCATACCGATCTCGCCGGCGGCGTGAATGCTGTCATCCAGCTTGCAGCCGTTAGGGTAGATGTAGAGATGGTCGCTGGAGGTGGTGCAGCCGGAAAGAATCAACTCGGCCATGGCGGTCTGGGTCGAGACGCCAATCATCTCTGGGGTCAACCGCGCCCAGATTGGATAGAGGTTGGTCAGCCAGTTGAACAACTCGCCGTCCTGGGCGGCTGGCACCACTCGCGTCAGGCTCTGGTACATGTGGTGGTGGGTATTGACCAGGCCAGGAATGACGACCTTGCCCTTCATATCCAGCACTTCGTCGGCGGCCTGAGGCAGCTCACTGCTCGGCCCGACCTGAACGATGCGATTGTCCTCGATGAACATCCCGCCCTGCCGGATCTCCCGGCGCTGGCCGTCCATGGTCACCAGTAGGTCAGCGTTCTTTACCAGTAGCGTCTTGCCCATGCGTGTTCTCCTTCGCCCTAGCGGGCGCTCTTGTTATCAGGATCTGATCAGAAAGGAATCGAGGCCCCTGGGGCACCCTGGCAAGGCACTTCATCGAACACAGCAGGTTTCCTGCGGCGAGCTGAAGCCACGCAGCCAGGGCTGATCCAGGGAACCCGATCAGCCGCCGGTCATGCTCATGAAGCGCACCACTTGCACCTGCTGGTCCGCTTCGAAGAAATGCCGCTCGGGCTTGAGCCTGAGCGCCTCGATCAGCGCCGCCCGCAGCCGTTGGTGGTCACCGGGATGCCGCCGGATCAGCGACTTGAGGTCCAGCGCGCCTTCGTGGCCAAGGCAGAGCACCAGTTTGCCTTCGGCGGTGACGCGCACCCGATTGCAGTCGCCGCAGAAGTTGCGGCTATGGGGGGAAATGAAACCGACCTGGGTGCCGCTGCCGACCACCTGGTAGTAGCGCGACGGCCCGCCCGTGCGATAGCTGCTGGGCAGCAACTCGAAGCGTTGCTCCACCCGCTCGCGCACATCGTCCGAAGTACACAACGTGACCTTGCGCTCGTGACTGGAAACGCTGCCCAGCGGCATTTCCTCGATGAAACTGATGTCCAGGCCGCGTTCCACAGCGAAGGCCACCAAGTCCTGGACTTCATCGTCGTTACGGCCTTTCTGCACGACAGTATTGAGTTTGATGCGACGAAAGCCTGCTGCGCGAGCCGCGTCGATTCCGGCCAGTACCTGCTCCAGGCGGTCACGGCGGGTGAAGGCGGCGAAGCGTTCGCGCTTCAGGGAATCGAGGCTGATGTTCAGGCGAGTGACCCCAGCCCGGCGCAAGTCGGCAGCCATCTGCCCGAGCTGGGAACCGTTGCTGGTGATGGCCAGGTCTTCCAGTTCCTCACGGGCGCCCAGACGCGCCAACAACGAGGTGAGACCCTTGCGCACCAACGGCTCGCCACCGGTGATGCGGATGCGCGAAACCCCGAGGCCAATGAACGCATCGGCGACGGCATAGAGCTCTTCGAGGCTGAGAATCTGCGCGCGGGGAGCGAAGACCATGTCCTCGCTCATGCAATAGGTGCAACGAAAGTCGCAACGGTCAGTGACCGAGAGGCGCAGATAGGAAATTCGACGCCCGAAGGGGTCGAGCAAGTGGTTGTCTTGCATGGGGTGAAGTCTGCCGCAACACGCACCGGACAGGGCTCCGGTGAAATGGACGGATGCCGAATGTAAACAGAAGATATGAATTTTGTATACAGGAAATTCATCCAGTGTCTCGCTTGAGGGCCTCGCAAAGCGGGTGATAACATGCCCGACCTCTCGCCGGCCGGCCTTCCTGGCGCCCGGGCGAGCCAAAAAAGGAGCCGATGTGAGCAGTATTCGCGAGCGCAACAGAGACCTGATCCTGCGCGCGGCCAGCGAGGAATTCGCCGACAAAGGATTCGCCGCCACCAAGACGAGCGACATCGCGGCCAAGGCCGGCCTGCCCAAGCCCAACGTCTATTACTACTTCAAGTCGAAAGAGAACCTCTACCGCGAGGTGCTCGAGAGCATCGTCGAGCCGCTTTTGCAGGCGTCAGCGCCGTTCAACCAGACCGGCCACCCCTTCGAGGTGCTAACCGCCTACATTCGCTCTAAGATCCGCATCTCCCGCGACCTCCCTTACGCCTCCAAGGTCTTCGCCAGCGAGATCATGCACGGTGCACCACACCTCTCGCCCGAACAGACCGAGCAGCTCAACCTGCAGGCCAAACACAACATCGAATGCATCCAGCGCTGGATCGACCAGGGCCTGATGGCCAAGATCGACCCTCATCACCTGCTGTTCAGCATCTGGGCCGCGACCCAGACCTACGCTGACTTCGATTGGCAGATATCTACTGTTACCGGCAAATCCAGCCTCAGTGATGCCGACTACGATGCCGCCGCGGAAACCATCATCCGCCTGGTGATCAAGGGCTGCGAGGTCGAGGAAAAGGTTAAGGCCAAGAGCGCCTGATACCTCGAAACCCTGTAGGGTCGAATTCATTCGCCAAGGGCTGCGCAGCGGCCCCCTATCCTTCCCTTGCCGACATCCTGACAATCCTGCGGGTTGTTATCGCGAATAAATTCGCTCCCACAAAAAGCATTTCGCCCCCACAGGGTAGGTGCCGCTTGGCACCCGCCCTGTGGGGGCGAATTCATTCGCTGAGGGCTGAGCAGCAGCCCCTGTCTCGTATCAGGCCGCGCCTGCGTCCGCCTGCAGACCCAACGCCTCCACCGCACTCACCGCACACTGCTCATCGATATCCGAAGTATCACCGCTGATGCCGATGGCGCCGATAACGGCCCCCTGACCATCGCGGATCAGCACGCCACCTGGCGCCGGTACAAGATTGCCGTCGGCGAGGTTGTTCACCGCACCAATGAAGGCTGGGCGCTGCTGGGCGTCAGCGGCGATCAGGCGCGACCCCTTACCCAGCGCCACGGCGCCCCAGGCTTTACCGATGGCGATCTGCGGGCGAAGCATGCTGGCGCCATCCTCGCGCTGCAGGGTGATCAAGTGCCCGCCGGCATCCAGCACAGCGATGGTCAGCGGCGCAGTACGCAGCTCCCGACCAACGGCTAGGGCGTGATTGGAAATGCTCACAGCGGTTTCCAGGGTCAGAGTGGTCATTTTCAAGCGTTCCTCGTGAGTGGTTGAACCTTGTGCGGCGTCGTCCGGGCCAGGGCTGGCGCACTCCTGGGGCCACGCGGGCATTTTCCAGCCCGTCCTGCGACGCATCCGAAAGCTGTAGCCCACTATCCCATCGAACACAAAAAAATCAACACATAGATACAATCATATTATTTTTTGTATACAGTATTTCCGTCTGCGCTTTGAGTCTCCATGGTGAGGCCCGTGAAACGGGTGTTTTAAAAGAGTCACCACCCTGCGACCTTTAGCCTCACAAATAGCCTTGACCCTTCAGTCAGGTGCTGAATAGAATCCAGTCACGTAGCTTGTATACAATTTTCACAAGAAAGAGGCACAAAACATGGCCAAAATGAGAGCAATCGAGGCTGCCGTCCTGGTGATGCGCCGCGAAGGCATCGACACCGCGTTCGGCATTCCCGGCGCCGCCATCAACCCGCTGTACGCGGCCCTGAACAAGATCGGCGGCATTGACCATGTACTGGCCCGTCACGTCGAAGGCGCCTCGCACATGGCTGAGGGTTACACCCGCACCAACGCGGGCAACATCGGCGTCTGCATCGGCACTTCCGGCCCCGCCGGCACCGACATGGTCACCGGCCTGTACTCGGCATCCGCCGACTCCATCCCAATCCTCTGCATCACGGGCCAGGCTCCGCGTGCTCGTCTGCACAAGGAAGACTTCCAGGCCGTCGACATCACCAGCATCGTCAAGCCGGTCACCAAGTGGGCGACCACCGTTCTGGAACCGGGCCAGGTGCCTTACGCCTTCCAGAAAGCCTTCTTCGAGATGCGCAGCGGCCGTCCCGGCCCGGTGCTGATCGACCTGCCGTTCGACGTGCAGATGGCTGAAATCGAGTTCGACATCGACGCCTATCAGCCCCTGTCGGTCAACAAGCCGGCGGCCAGCCGTATCCAGGCCGAGAAGGCCCTGGCAATGCTGAACGACGCCGAGCGTCCGCTGCTGGTAGCCGGTGGCGGCATCATCAACGCCGACGCGTCGGACAAACTGGTCGAGTTCGCCGAGCTGACCGGTGTTCCGGTAATCCCGACCCTGATGGGCTGGGGCACCATTCCCGATGACCACCCGCTGATGGCGGGCATGTGCGGCCTGCAGACCTCGCACCGTTACGGCAACGCCACCGTGCTGGAATCCGACCTGGTATTCGGCATCGGCAACCGCTGGGCCAACCGCCACACGGGTTCCGTCGACGTTTACACCCAGGGCCGCCGCTTCATCCACGTGGATATCGAACCGACCCAGATCGGCCGTGTATTCACCCCGGATCTGGGCATCGTTTCCGACGCTGGCTCTGCACTGGACGCATTCCTCGAAGTCGCCCGCGAGTGGAAAGCCGCCGGCAAGCTGAAAGATCGCAGCGCCTGGGTCGAATCCTGCCGCGAGCGCAAGCGCACCCTGCAGCGCAAGACCCACTTCGACAACGTGCCGGTCAAACCGCAGCGCGTGTACGAAGAAATGAACGAGTTCTTCGGCAAGGACACCTGCTACGTCAGCACCATCGGCCTTTCGCAGATCGCCGGCGCACAGTTCCTGCACGTCTACAAGCCGCGCCACTGGATCAACTGCGGACAGGCGGGCCCGCTGGGCTGGACCGTTCCGGCAGCCCTGGGCGTGGTCAAGGCCGACCCGACCCGTCCGGTCGTGGCACTGTCCGGCGACTATGACTTCCAGTTCATGATCGAAGAGCTGGCCGTGGGCGCGCAGTTCAACCTGCCCTACATCCACGTACTGGTGAACAACTCCTACCTGGGCCTGATCCGCCAGGCGCAGCGCGGCTTCGAGATCGACTTCTGCGTGCAGCTGTCCTTCGAGAACATCAACGCACCGGAACTCAACGGCTACGGCGTGGACCACGTCGCAGTGGTCGAGGGCCTGGGCTGCAAAGCGATCCGCGTGTTTGACGCCAACGACCTGCAGGCCGCTTTCGCCAAGGCCAAGCAACTGATGGAAGAGTTCCGCGTGCCGGTCGTGGTCGAGGTCATCCTGGAGCGCGTCACCAACATCTCCATGGGTACCGAGATCAACGCCATCAACGAGTTCGAGGAACTGGCCCAGCGCGGCGTCGACGCCCCGACCGCCATCTCGCTGCTGGATTGATCGCTCTGACTCCCCTCTCCCATTGGGAGAGGGGCCGGGGGTGAGGGATGTTCGAGGCGACTCGGTGCACCCCTCCCCCAATCCCTCGCCTATTCGTGGTGGGAGAGGGAGCTAGATTTGAGGAGACATTCATGCCCCGTTTTGCTGCCAACCTCTCCATGCTGTTCACCGAAGTGGACTTCCTGGACCGTTTCGCCGCTGCTGCCGAAGCCGGCTTCAGCGGTGTCGAATACCTCTTCCCCTACGACTTCCCGGTAGAGGAAATCCGTGCCCGCCTGGATGCCAACAAGCTGGAGCAGGTGCTATTCAACCTGCCCGCCGGTGACTGGGCAAAGGGTGAGCGCGGCATCGCCTGCCACCCCGACCGCGTGGAAGAATTCCGCGCTGGCGTGGACAAGGCCATCGCCTACGCCAAGGTCCTGGGCAACTCGCAGATCAACTGCCTGGCCGGCATCCGCCCGCAGGGCTTTGACTGCGCCACCGTCGAGCAGACCTTCGTGGAGAACCTCAAGTTCGCCGCCGAGCAGCTCCAGGCCGCTGGTATCAAGCTGGTGATGGAAGCCATCAACACGCGCGACATCCCCGGCTTCTACCTGAACAACACCAAACAGGCCCTGGCCATCCGCGAGAAAGTGGGCAGCGCCAACCTGTTCCTGCAGTACGACATCTACCACATGCAGATCATGGAAGGAGACCTGGCGCGCACCGTCGAGTCCAACCTCGCTGCGATCAATCATGTGCAGCTCGCCGACAACCCGGGCCGCAACGAGCCGGGCACCGGAGAGATCAACTACCGCTTCCTCTTCCAGCACCTGGACCGCATCGGCTACCAGGGCTGGGTCGGCTGTGAGTACAAGCCGGCTACCACTACCGTTGCCGGCCTGGGCTGGCTGAAAACCCATAACGCCATCTAAGAAAGAGGTACATCACATGGCCAAGATCGGATTCATCGGCACCGGCATCATGGGCAAGCCCATGGCTCAGAACCTCCAGAAAGCCGGCCACACCCTGTTCTTCTCCGAGCACTTCGACAAGGCCCCGGCCGACCTGCTGGGTGACAACGGCATCGGCCTGGCCAACCCGAAAGAGGTTGCCCAGGAAGCCGAGTTCATCATCATCATGGTTCCGGACACCCCTCAGGTCGAAGACGTACTGTTCCGTAAGGACGGCGTAGCTGAAGGCGTAGGCGCTGGCAAAGTCGTGATCGACATGAGCTCCATTTCCCCCACCGCGACCAAGACCTTCGCCGAGAAGATCAAGGCCACCGGTGCCGCCTACCTGGATGCCCCGGTTTCTGGCGGCGAAGTAGGCGCCAAGGCCGCGACCTTGAGCATCATGGTCGGTGGCTGCCCGAACGCCTTCGAACGCGCCCTGCCGCTGTTCCAGGCCATGGGCAAGAACATCACCCGCGTGGGTGCCAACGGTGACGGCCAGACTGCCAAGGTGGCCAACCAGATCATCGTCGCCCTGAACATCCAGGCGGTTGCTGAAGCCCTGCTGTTCGCCGCCCGTAACGGCGCCGACCCGGCCAAGGTGCGCGAGGCCCTGATGGGCGGCTTCGCCGGCTCCAAGATCCTCGAGGTCCATGGCGAGCGTATGATCAAGGGCACCTTCGATCCGGGCTTCCGTATCAGCCTGCACCAGAAAGACCTGAACCTGGCACTGTCCGGCGCCCGCGAGTTGGGCCTGAACCTGCCGAACACCGCCAACGCCCAGCAAGTGTTCAGCACCTGCGCAGCGCTGGGTGGTAGCAACTGGGACCACTCCGGCCTGATCAAAGGCCTGGAGCACATGGCCAACTTCTCGATTCGCGAGGAGTGATGTTTCGTAGGACGGGGCGGACGAAGCACTGCCCATCGAGCCGGCAGCTCCCGCGATGGCCAGCGCCCGCCCTCCCCGTCCTACGACCCCTTTCGACCCTCCTGATCCGCGGTGACACGGCGCCAAAGATCAGGAAGGTCGATTCCAGTCCCGAGCCGCTGTACGCGGCGGCTCGGGACTGAAATCGGCCTGAAGGCCAGGCATTGCTGATGCCTGGCACGCAGCACACAAAGGACCCGTTCAAGAGCGAGCGAGCTAGAGAAGAACAAGGCGAGAATGGCTGAAGACGCGGAGTTTACGAGCGGTAAATGAGCAGTCCGAAGCCATTTCTCAACGCAGTTATTCCGACGCGCAGCCAATCTTGAGCGGGTTCCAACAAGAATCCAGCGCCCCGGAGCCTGCCATGCCCCTCGATCCCAAAGCCTTCCTGCGCGACCTGTTCGCCACCGCCATCGCTGCTGCCCACCCCCGCCAGGTGCTGGCTGATCACTTGCCCGCCGATCGCTCCGGCCGCGTCATCGTCATCGGTGCTGGCAAGGCCGCTGCCGCCATGGCCGAAGTGATCGAACGTGAGTGGCAAGGCGAGATTTCCGGCCTGGTAGTGACCCGCTACGGCCATGGCGCCAACTGCAAGAAAATCGAAGTGGTCGAGGCCGCCCACCCGGTGCCCGACGCCGCCGGCCTGGAAACCGCCCAGCGCGTACTTGAGCTGGTCAGCAATCTCAGTGAGTCCGACCGGGTGATCTTCCTGCTCTCGGGCGGCGGTTCTTCCCTGCTCGCCCTGCCCGCCGAAGGCCTGACCCTGAAAGACAAGCAGGCCATCAACAAGGCCTTGCTGAAATCCGGCGCCGCGATCTCCGAGATGAACTGCGTGCGCAAGCACCTCTCGGCAATCAAGGGCGGTCGCCTGGCCAAGGCCTGCTGGCCGGCCACGGTCTACACCTACGCGATCTCCGACGTACCGGGTGACGAGGCTACGGTGATCGCCTCTGGCCCGACCGTGGCCGACCCGACCACGTCAGCCGAGGCCCTGGCAATCCTCGCCCGCTACGAGATCGACGTACCGGCCCACGTGCGCGCCTGGCTGCAAGACCCGCGCTCGGAAACCGTGAAGCCGGGCGACCCATGCCTTTCCCGCAGCCACTTCCAGTTGATCGCCACCCCCCAGCAGTCTCTGGATGCCGCCGCTGAGAAGGTCCGCGCCGCCGGCCTCACTCCGCTAATCCTCGGCGACCTGGAAGGCGAATCCCGCGAGGTGGCCAAGGTTCATGCTGGCATCGCCCGTCAAGTGGTGCTGCACGGCCAGCCGATCACGCCGCCGTGCGTGATCCTCTCTGGCGGTGAGACCACCGTAACCGTGCGCGGCAACGGTCGTGGCGGGCGCAACGCCGAATTTCTGCTCAGCCTGACCAACACCCTGAAAGGCCTTCCCGGCGTCTACGCACTGGCAGGCGATACCGACGGCATCGACGGTTCGGAAGACAATGCCGGCGCCATCATGAGCCCCGAAAGCTTCGCCCGCGCCGCCAAGCAGGGCCTTTCCGCCAGCGACGAACTGGACAACAACAACGGATACGGGTATTTCGCCGCCCTCGGTAACCTCATCGTCACCGAACCCACCCGTACCAACGTCAACGACTTCCGCGCCATCCTGATTCTCGAGAGCCCTGAAAATGACGCCTGACAAGAAAGTAAAAATCCTCGCCACCCTCGGTCCGGCGATCAAAGGAATCGACGACATCCGCCAACTGGTGGAAGCCGGCGTCAACCTGTTTCGCCTGAACTTCAGCCACGGCGAGCACGCCGACCATGCCCAGCGCTATCAGTGGGTGCGTGAGGTAGAGCGTCAGCTCAACTACCCCATCGGCATCCTGATGGACCTGCAAGGTCCGAAGCTGCGCGTAGGCCGCTTCGCCGACGGCAAGGTCAACCTGGAGCGCGGCCAAACCTTCCGCCTGGACCTGGATAACACCCCGGGTGACGCACGCCGGGTAAATCTGCCCCACCCTGAGATCATCGCAGCCCTGGAACCCGGCATGAACCTGCTGCTGGATGACGGCCGCCTGCGCCTGCAGGTGACCGCCAAGCAGTCCGACGCCGTAGAAACCACCGTGATTGCAGGCGGCGAGCTGTCCGACCGCAAGGGCGTCAATGTGCCGGAAGCGGTGTTGCAGCTTTCCCCGCTGACCGCCAAGGACCGCCGTGACCTCGATTTCGGTCTGGAGCTTGGTGTGGACTGGGTGGCCCTGTCCTTCGTACAGCGCCCCGAAGACATCGTCGAAGCCCGCGAGCTGATCCAGGGGCGCGCCTTCCTCATGGCCAAGATCGAGAAGCCATCTGCCGTGGTGCATCTGGAAGAGATCGCCCGCCTCTGCGACGCCATCATGGTTGCCCGTGGCGACCTCGGCGTTGAAGTGCCGGCCGAGAATGTGCCGCGCATCCAGAAGGACATTATCCGCACCTGCCGCCAGCTTGGCCGGCCGGTGGTGGTGGCCACCCAGATGCTGGAATCCATGCGTTTCTCCCCGGCACCGACTCGCGCCGAGGTGACCGACGTGGCCAACGCCGTGGCTGAAGGTACCGACGCCGTGATGCTCTCCGCCGAGACCGCTTCTGGTGACTACCCGCTGGAAACCGTGCAGATGATGAGCAAGATCATCCGCCAGGTGGAGAACGGTCCGGACTTCCAAAGCCAGCTCGACGTTAGCCGCCCGCAGGCCGAAGCCACCTCCTCGGACGCCATCAGCTGCGCCATCCGCCGCATCAGCAGCATTCTGCCGGTGGTTGCCCTGGTGAACTACACCGAGTCCGGCAGTTCCAGCCTGCGCGCTTCCCGCGAGCGGCCCAAGGCGCCGATCCTCAGCCTGACGCCGAATCTCCACACCGCGCGTCGCCTGACCGTGGCCTGGGGTATCTATTCGGTCGTCAACGAACGCCTGCACAAGGTCGAGGAAGTCACCAGCACCGCGCTGGAGATCGCCCAAGCCCAGGGCATGGCCAAGCGCGGCGATACAGTGGTGATCACCGCCGGTGTTCCATTCGGTCAGCCCGGCAGCACTAACAGCCTGCGGATCGAAACCCTGAACTGATGTAAAGCACGCTGAGCGACGGGGTCCAAAGAGAACCCGCGCTCCCCGCACCGGCCTCGATACCGGGCGTTAACAGAAATCCCATCTGGCCACCACCAGTTAGTCGGCGCCCTTTCACCGGGGCGCCTCTTTTTACAAGCTGCCATGTATCGACTGCCTCTACGACCCGAAGTCCGTAGCTGGGCGACTGCCCAGTTGAACGGTTTCAGCCAGATATTCCTCCAGCGCCACCCCGGTTGCGGCGCGCTGATCCTGCTCGCCATCGCCGCAGGCGCCCCCAGCCTGCTGGGGGGTGCCCTGCTCGGTGGTGCCGCTTCCTGGCTTACGGCCGTGCGCCGTCGCTTTGCCCCTGAAGACATTGAGGCCGGGCTCTACGGCTACAACGGTGTCCTGCTCGGCCTACTGCTCAGCGCCCGCTTCGAGCCTTCGCTCTACCTCGCGCTGCTGATCCTCTGCGCCAGCGGTCTGTCCAGCCTGCTGCTCAACCCCCTGCTCAAGGCGACGCGCCAACACAATTGGCTGCCGGCCTACACCTCGCCTTTCGTCGGCCTCGGCTGGCTGTTGCTGACCCTGAGTGGCCCGCTGGAGCTGACGCCTTCCCTTGAAGCCACCGCAACGCTGCATCCTGGCTGGATCGACACGTCGCTGGCGTTCGTGCGGGGCATCGGCCAGGTAATGTTCCTCGACCAACCCCTCGCCGGAGCCCTGGTGCTGGGCGCGCTCTTCCTTGCCGGTTGGCGGGTAGCGCTCTGGGCGCTGCTGGGCTCGATTACCGCGCTGGTTCTCGCCTTGCTTCAGGGCATGCCGATGCAGGCGGTACTGAGTGGCCTGTTCAGCCTCAATGGTGCGTTGATCGCTTTGGCCCTGGGAAAAGATCTGCGCCGTCCCTGGTGCGCGCTCGCAGGCATCCTGCTGGGCGTGACGCTGCAACCCGGTTTCGAGGCCATAGGCCTGCCAGCCATGACCGCCCCCTTCATCCTTGCCTGCTGGCTGGTGTTGGCCACCAAGCGGATGATCGGACTGGCACAGCCTGCACCGTCGCGGACGTTGTAGGCGCGAATTCATTCGCTATGTCTGCGTTAGCTGTTGCGAGGGACTTACCATCAGTCCAAGAGTCTTGTAGAAGCTGGCTTGCCAGCGAAACGGGGCCATTCGCTCGCAAGCCAGCTCCGACGGGCAATGCAGTTGCTTGCAACACGTAATGCAGACAAAGCCAATTCATTCGCCAAGCTTGCCGGAGGGCTGTCCATCGGGAGCCCTGAATGGACTGCATCCGATCTATGGAATCTCCCCGAATGAAAAAGCCCGGATCAAGTCCGGGCTTTTTCATTCAGGCTGACGCGTTTCAGGCGATCTTCGCGAGCAGGTCGCGCGCTTCCTGTTTCTGCTGATCGTCGCCTTCGCTGATGACCTCGTTGAGGATGCTGCAGGCCGCTTCGATACTGCCCTGCTCGATATAGGCCAGCGCCAGATTGAGTTTTATGAGGTTCTCCTGGCGAGCATCCAGCTTGTCCAGATCGTCCAAGCTGGCGATAGGGTCGACGAACTCGGCGGTGAGTTCGTCCAGGCTCTCAGCCTGGGCAAGTTCCGGCAACTCGCCGAACGGGCTGAGGGTGTCGGCATCCAGGGTCAGCTCGTAGACTTCCGGCAGCTCCTGAAGGTTGGTGGGGAAGCCCACGTCCTCGTCCACCGTCGGGAAGGCCTGGACCACAGGCGCCTTGCGCTTGGGTAATGCGGTCTTGAAGGGGCTGACCTGTTCCCAGTCGGCATCCAGCGGATAGCCGTCGAAGTCCGATTGCAGGCCATCGATTGGCTCGTTGCTTGCTGCTGCCAGGGTCGGTGTGGCTTCGTCCAGCACGAATACTGGATCTGTCGAAGCAGCCGCCGACGCCACGCCGACGTAGCGGGCACGAATGGCGGCCAGTCGATCTTCATCCGCGTGCAGCTCGCGCAGGGCCGCCTCTTCAAGGGTGAAGGCCACCGGCTCATGCAGCTCGCCAAGCACTTCCAGCAGGCGATAACGCAGCTCCAGGCGTTGAGGCTCCTGGGCGACAGCCGGGCGCAATACGGCCAAAGCTTCCCGCCAGCGGCCATAGGCGATGTAGATGTTGGCGCCCTCCAGGGCATCGGAGTGGGTCTTGGTACTTGGCACCGAGACAACCTGCAACGGCGCAACGGCGGCCGCGGCGAACACCGGAGCGGGGGCGACAGGTTGCACGTCCTGATGACGATGCTGGAAGGCCACCTTGGCCTTGCCTGTGGTCTGGGCTTCTTCCAGCTCCTGTTCCTGGGCTTCGCGACGGGAGCGACGCAGCAGCACCCAATCCAGCAGGAACAACAGAACCAGGCCGGACACCATGATCGCCCACCAGAAGGGGCTGATGCCGGAGCTGTTCTCCTGCACCGGCATCGGCGCGGATTGCTCGGCAGCCTGGGCGGAAGGGATCATTGCAGGAGCCGGGGACGGCTGGACTTGCGGTGCCTCGATAGCTGGAGCGGTGGTGATTTGCTGGACCTGGGTCTGCAATGCCGACATCTGCTGATCGCTGCCACTCAATTGCTGTTGCATGGCCTCAAGCTTGGCCTGCAACTCAGCAATATGCTGGCGCAGTTCAGCGCGCTCGGCGTCACCCTCGGCAATGCTGGAATCAACCCGCTGTTGGGCCTGGTTCAATGCTTCCAGGGTCGGACCGGACGGGGCCACGACGGCAGGGACTGGTGCCTCGCTCGGCGCGGCAGCCGGGATTATGGCGACAGGTGCCGGGGCACTGGCCAGCACGGCACTATCCGGCAGCAGCAGCGATTGGCCGGCATGGAGCAAGTTGATATCACCACCGGGGAAAGCCTGGGGATTCAGGGCGTAAATGCCGTCCAACATCTGCTGCTGGGTCACACCACTGCCCGAACTGAGTCGCTTGGCGATCAACCAAAGGCTGTCACCCCGTGCAACCTGGTAGTACTTGCCCAGCTTGGCGACAGGTGTCGACTTGGGTTCTACCGGCGCCACGCTCGAGGTTGCAACAGGCACCTCGCGGACTGGGTTGATCGGCGCAGCATTGGCGGTATAGGCGGAACCGGGCGGGTCCAGCAGCAAGGTGTATTCGCGCAGCAGCTTGCCATTGGGGCGGGCCACTTCGACGATGAAATTCAGATAGGGCTCTCGAACCGGCTTGTTCGACACCACACGGATGCGGCTTCCCGAGCCACGGATCATCGGACTGAAGCGCAGGTCGTTGAGGAAGATGAAGCGGTCGACACCGGCACGCTCGAAATCGTCGGCGGACGCCAGCCTGACCTTGATCTCGCTGTCATTGAGGTCGCCGACCTCAAACAACTCGATTTCGGCATCAAGTGGTTGGTTGAGGGCGGAGTGCAAGGTGATTTCGCCTAGCCCCAGCGCGGGCACCAGGCCTGAATAAAGTGCAGAGCCAGATGCAAGCGTCAGAAGGAGCTTGTGAACCCTTGCCATACGTCCTCCCCGGTCATTCGCACTCACGAATCACGCCTCTGATGTCCCGCCCGGGCATCCTCGAAACGTCGTGAAAACCTTGACCTCAAAACAACAATGATAGCGGGATGCCGCTCCCTATCCATCCCACTCAAGACCCATGGCGCCGGGCTTCTCGCTCCCTTGCCCGTCGTAATGGCAGCTGGCCACAGATCTGCGTTGTAGCTTACTCCACAATCCACAGAATTTCGCTATTGGGCTTGACAAATTTTTCGTCGTGCGATTTGCAACCTCACCTCTTTGCAGGACGCACGCCTCGCGCCGGCACTGCCGCCAGGAGGAAAAGCAGCGCAACCAGCCAGAAACTCTGCTCGAACGCGAGCGCTTCGGCCACGGCATCGCTTCCTTCGGCAGTGTGGCGCCACTCCAGGAAGAAGGTAAGCAGGTTGACCCCGAAGGCGCCTCCCAGCTGGCGGACGAACGTGATGGCGCCCGCGCCTAGGGCCAGTTCTTCCGGACTGAGGACATCCAGCGCCCCTGTGCTCATGGCCGGCAACAGCAACCCGAGCCCAAGCCGGCCAACACAGGCCCAACCACAGAGCGCCAGGAAGGATGTCCCCTCTCCCATCAGACCCAGTGCGGCCGAAGAGAGAGCGAACACCAGCAGGCCCACGACCAGCATGAAAGCAGCCGACAGACGGTCGCTGGCCCATCCACCGAGAAAAGATGCCAGCCCCAGCACAACGCCGGTCGGCAGCAGCAGGAGACCGGCCTGACCCGCGCTGTAACCCTCCACGGTTTGAAGGAAGAGCGGGATCAGGTAGGTAGACCCGTACAACCCCAGACCGAGCACCAGGGCGACCCAGCTGGCATTGCGGAACGCAGCATGGCGCCAGAGCTGCAGCGGCAGCAAAGGCTTCTCGCAGGCACGGCTGCGGTGCAGGAAAGCCGCGGCACATACCAGGCCGAGCGTCCCCGTCAACCAGGTGCTCGGCGCCAGCCAGCCGAAGCGCTGGGCCTCGGCCAGAGCGCCGAGCAAGGCGAAGAGTGCGATGCAAAGGAGGGCGAAAGCCCGCAGGTCCACGCCGGGTGTATTGCGGTCGCGAACACTGGGCATCAACCATTGCGCGCCCATTAGCGCCAACAAGCACAGCGGCAGCGGCAACCAGAACACCGCGCCCCAACCGAACTGGTCGATCAGATAACCGCCAATGGTCGGCCCCAACGTCGGCGCCACCATGATGCCCAGCCCATAGATCCCCAGGGCCAGGCCACGGCCCCCCTCGGAATAGACGCGGAAGATCAGCACCATCGCCAGTGGCTGAATGATGCCGGCACAGGCACCCATGACAATTCGCAGCGCAATCAGCTGCCAGGCAGAAGTAGCCACCAGCGCCAGAAGCGACGCCAGGCCGAACAAGCCGAGTCCGAGCTGCACCGTACGCCGCGCCCCCAGCCGCGCTTGAAACCAGGCCGCCAGCAGCAGGCCGGCCGTCATGGCTGCGAGGAATCCGGTGGCAAGCCATTGCGCCAGCGGCCGGCCGATGTCGAAGTCGTCCATGATCGCCGGCAGGGCGACGTTGATACTGGTGGAAGCAAGGATCATCGCCATGCTGCCGAGCATCAACAAAACCAGTAGCCATTGCGGATAGCGGGCACCGAAGCGCCCGTGCAGCGCCTCCAGGTCCTGCCCCATCAGAAGTTGTCCAGGTTCGCCAGTATCCGCGCGTGAACCTGCTGGCAATGGCGAAGTTCTTCTTCGTCGATACCGGCGAAGAGTTCCTGGCGCAATTGGCTGGAGATGGCTTCGATCTTCTCGATCAAGGGGCGAGCCGGCGGGCACAGGGCAATCTTCTTCGCTCGGCGGTCCTCGATGACGGCCATGCGCTGAATCAGGCCCTGAGCTTCGAGGCTGTCCAGCAGGCGGGCCAGGGTCGGGCCTTCGACGCCGACGCTCTTGGCCAGCTCACGCTGGGTGGGCAACTCTTCGAAACGAGATAGGTGCAGCAGCACCAGCCAACGAGCCTGGGACAGCCCGAGGCCGGCGAGACGACGGTCGAGCTCGGCACGCCAAGCGCGAGACATCTGCGCAAGCTGCATAGCGAAGCGGTGTTGATCGGGATAGGACATCGAAATTGACTCGGACTTCTTATACTAATAATTAGCCAGCTAATCATAGCCGAATGCCGCGAGCAAGCCCCCCTGCCCTACCACTTCACGTACTGGTCCTCGACGAAACCCCACATACGGGCGATTCGCACCGGCGGACGCCCGATCGGCCGCAGGGTGCCGCTGAAGCAGCCGAAGACCTGCTTGAAATTACTTGCAATGAAACCGAGGTTCAGCCGCTCCTGATGCAACCCCGCCCCCTCGAAAGTCAACGCCACCTGGCCATCATTCGAGGCGATGGTCCAGGCCTTGAGGGGCTGGTCACGATCGAAGGCGAAACGCACGGAATCGACTTTGAGCAGTTCCCCATCCAGCCAGAAACAGTTCTCGGTAAAACTGGTCTCGTTCACCCCGCAAGATAGGTTCAGTCCAACCCGAAGCCCATCGGCCAAGCCGGACAGGCAGGCCCAGTTCCAGTGGGTTTCCGGGCGCATATAACCGGCCGACCAATCGTGGTGGGCGAAGGCGCCGATCTGCCCGAGATCGAAGTTGCCCAGGGTACTGCTCACCTGACCCCGACAGGTGACACCCGCCACCTTCTGCGCATACACCCATCCATTCACTGCCGTCGGCGTGCAGATGCACATGGGCTGGAAGGCAGGCTCCCGCTCGCTGAATCGCGCATCGATGCGAGTGCCGTCATCCAACTCCACCAGAAGCCGCTTCTCCCCCGTATCGCCACGATTCTCCAGCCGCAGCAGGTTACGACCCTGGCGTAGCTTGCAGACCCCCTCGTCCGGCGTCTGGGAAAACGAGGTGCCCATCCCCAGCGGCAGCTTGAACTGGCGCTCGATCATGCGCCCACTGGCCGGATGGAAGAGATAGACGAAGCCGACCCCCACCAGGCTCAGGTCGGCCAGGGCGCAGCCGCCGATCAATTCGTTGCTGAGCAGGCCGAAATACTGGAACTGGTGGAAGCGGCGCCACTTGGCCAGCGCACCGAGGCGGCGCCCCATGGGCGAGCGGAAGTCGAAGTCGCGGTAGTTGATGACGCCCGGTGCGGCGGGAAAGATGCCGTAATGAGGTCGGCCATCGGCCTGGATCAGCTTGTCCATGCAGGTCGCTCAAGGCGGGAGGAGCGGCGATGCTAGCACCGGCCGCGGCCTTGGGCAGTCACGGCGCGCGCCATCCGGAGCGACGAATTGAGCTCTGCACGAAAAGTCGCCGAGCGAAGGCCAGGCCAGGCAAAAGTTGGTGAGGAAGCGGAGTTAACGACGGTTAATGAGAATTCCGAACCAAGATTTAACGACGCATGGCCGAGCGCAGGCAATTTTCGTCAGAACTCAGGCCACCACCCGATTGCGGCCGAAAGCCTTGCCCTCATAGAGCGCACGATCCGCGTGTTCATACAGCTCGTAGAGCTTGCCCAGTGGCATGCCTGGATTCGGATGAATGCAGGCAACGCCGATGGACATCGTCAACACCGGCGCGGTGGGTGACGCCTCGTGGCGAATGGACTGGCCCTCCAGTGCCGCGCGCAGTGTCTCGGCGCAGCGACGCGCCTCCTGTTCGCCGATGTCATAGAGCAGCACGGCAAACTCCTCGCCTCCCAGACGTACAGCCATGTCCAGGGGCCGGCGCGCGGTTTCTTCCAGCACCCGCGCCACTTGCTGCAGTACCTGGTCGCCAGCCTGGTGGCCGTAGCGGTCGTTGTACGCCTTGAAGTGGTCAACATCGCAGAGCAACAGCGCCAGCCCGTGCTTTTCGCGCTGGGCCTGGCGCCACAGGCGCTCCAGCTGACGATTGAAGCTGCGGCGATTATAGAGACCGGTCAGGCTGTCTTGATCCGCCAGGACCCGCATCAGGCGGCTGATGAGGAAGTGCTCGCGGGACTTGAATTCCAGCAAGTAGCAACCGACGGCGCCCGCCACATTGCCGAACAGCAGGAACAACAGGTTGCTGATCAATCGCGGCCAGGGCAGCCCGGCCCAGAGCTCCAGGCCCACATAGGCCAGCAGGATCACCAGCGAAACGCCCAAGGCCTCCACCAGCCGCAGCCCCACCAGGAAATAGGCAGCCATGCACACCAGCACCAGCCCTTCATAGGGGAATGACGGATCACTGCGATGGGCGATGGCTACCACCGCACCGGCGCCTATTCCCAGAGCACCGATACAGACCAGGCTCAGTGGCGCCAGCAGGTTGCGGTGGCGGCGCTGGAGCATCAGCACGCCGCACACCAGCAACAAGCCCAGCACACCCAGTCGCACGGCCAGCATCCACCAGCGCTCCTCGCTGCTGATCAGATAGAAATCGAGCACGGCGAACGCCAGCCAGATCAGCAGGCCGACACCCAGGGCAATGCGCTTGAGATCGAAATTCTCTTCGAGGAAATAGTCGCGGTACTCATGCTCCAGGGAGCGCGAGAAACGCAGATGCCGAAACCCCAGGGCCATTTGATCGGCGTAGGGATTGGGGCGGACGTCATTGAGCCAGGCAGTATTGCTGTAGGACACGTCTACCTCTTCTGTCGGAGGCCTCTGACGCACATTAGCCGGTCGTGCGCAGCGTCACAAGTTTGTCGCTCTATCCCGCCATATTTACGTCAGGCTCGAACCGATCAGGTCTCGAACTCCGCCTGCAGGGCCGCCCGCACGCAATGCAGCACGCCATCGGGCACCCGGCCTGCAAAGAGCTCGGCCACTTCTGCCACCGGCGGCAGCTCGCCTTCGCCGTCCAGGAAGGCATCCTGGATCTCGCCCAACAGCTCCTCCGGCAGGTCCAGCGCCTGCTCCAGGCTCAACTGCTGGCTGCCGATGGTTTCGGCCAGCAGGCTGTAGACATTCTTCTCGCTGCAACTGAGCTGACGGGCGATCTGAGCCGGGGTCATCCCCGCGCGGGCCAGGCTCACCAACTCGTGGCGCAGGTCGGCAACTGCCGGTGGCGCTTCCCCGGCACCGCTCAGTACCTCGAGGAAGGCCTCTCCATAGCGTTCCAGCTTGCGCGCACCCACACCGCTGACCTGGGCCATTTCGGACAGGCTACGCGGCTTGCTGCGGAGCATCTCCAGCAGTGTCGCATCAGGGAAGATGACGTAGGGCGGCACGCTGTGCTCTTCCGCCAGCTTGCGGCGCAGCGTACGCAAGGCTTCCCACTGCTCGCGCTCCTCGCCCCTCACCAGCTGGCTGGCAGCGCTGGCGGTTGGCTTAGGTGCCTTGGTCGACAGATCGCGGCGCAACTCCAGTCGCACCTCGCCGCGCAGCAGCGGGCGACAAGCCTCGGTCAATCGCAAGCCGCCGAAGCCTTCCAGGTCCACATCAGCCAGGCCGCGGGCGACCAATTGCCGGTAAAGGGTTCGCCACTCATTCTCAGACAGACTCTTGCCCATACCGAACACCGACAGGTGCTGGTGGCCAGAGGACCTCACCTTTTCGTTGTCACGCCCCAGCAACAGGTCGACCAGATGGCCGACGCCATAGCGCTGGCCGCTGCGGTAGATAGCCGAGAGCGCCTGGCGCGCCGGTTCGGTGGCATCCCAGGTCTGTACGCCGTCGGTGCAGATATCGCAGTGGCCACAGGGTTGGGGCAACTCCTCGTCGAAGTAGGTCAGCAGTGCCTGGCGGCGGCAGCGGGTTTCCTCACAGAGCGACAGCATGGCGTCCAGTTTGTGCTGTTCGATGCGTTTGTGGCGCTCGTCACCCTCGGAGTTGCTCAGCATCTGCTTGAGCAGCAGCACGTCCTGCAGGCCATAGGCCATCCAGGCATCCGCCGGCAAGCCGTCGCGGCCGGCGCGACCGGTTTCCTGGTAATAGGCTTCGAGGGACTTGGGCAGGTCCAGGTGGGCGACGAAGCGCACGTTGGGTTTATCGATGCCCATGCCGAAGGCGATGGTGGCGACCATGATCAGCCCTTCCTCATTGAGGAAGCGCTTCTGGTGGAACGCCCTCAGGTCGTTGGGCAGGCCCGCGTGATACGGCAGCGCCGGGAAACCCTGCTCGGACAGGAAGGACGCCACCTCCTCCACTTTCTTGCGCGACATGCAATAAACGATGCCGGCGTCGCCCCGGCGCTCGGCCAGGAAACCCAGCAACTGCTTGCGCGGCTGATCCTTGGCGACGATGCGATAAAAGATGTTCGGCCGGTCGAAGCTGGACAGGAAACGCTCGGCGTTCTGCAGGTGCAGTCGCTGGACCATCTCCTCGCGAGTACGCATGTCGGCGGTGGCGGTCAGCGCCATGCGCGGGACATTGGGGAACAATTCGGCCAACTGGCCGAGTTGCAGGTACTCGGGACGGAAATCATGCCCCCACTGGGACACGCAGTGGGCTTCGTCGATGGCGAACAGGCCGATCTGCAGCCGCTGCAGGAATGCCAACATTCGTGGCTGGACAAGGCGCTCAGGTGCGAGGTAGAGCAGTTTGATCTCGCCCCGGCGAATGCGATCGGCGATCTCCCGCTGGGCTTCAGCGGTCAGCATGGAGTTCAGCGCCACGGCCGGCACACCCAGTTCATCCAGGGTGGCAACCTGGTCTTCCATCAGCGCGATCAGCGGCGAAACCACCACTGTCAGGCCCTCGCGCAGCAGCGCCGGAACCTGGTAGCAGAGCGACTTGCCGCCGCCGGTGGGCATCAGCACCAGGGCATCGCCACCCGACGCCACACGTTCGATGATCGCGGCCTGGTTGCCACGGAAAGCGTCGTAGCCGAATACGTCTTTGAGGATGCGCAGTGCCTGATCGAGCATGGGGGTCTCCGGAACAAGCCGCGCATTATACGTCAGCCGCACCAGCAAAATGGCCACGCCCATCGCCCATCGCGCGTGCCTTTTGCCGCGGACCTCGCACTCGACTAGAATTCAGCGTCGTTTATCCCTCAAGGTAGTCCCACGATGTCCTTCGCTGCGCAATTGTCCCGCCTGCAAGCCTTTCTCGACGCCGATGACCTGCACGAGGAGGCTCTGGACTATGTGGCCACCCATGGCTACCTGACCGCCCTATCGATCTGCCCGGACCAGGTGCCCGAGCGTGAATGGATCGACGCCCTGTTCGCCGAGCCGCCGCACTACCGCAGCGACGCCGAGCGCGAAGAGGTCGAAACCACCCTGCTGGCCCTCAAGGCCCACATCGCCCGCCAACTGGCCAGCGATGAAGACCCCGAGCTGCCGTGCGACCTGGACCTGGGCAGTGACCCGGACGACTCCGATCTCCGCGGCTGGTGCATCGGCTTCATGGAAGGCGTGTTCCTGCGCGAAGAGGCCTGGTTCGAGAACGCCGAGGAAGAAGTCAGCGAACTGCTGCTGCCGATCATGGTGGGCTCCGGCCTGTTCGACGAGCAGCCCGAGTTCGCCGACATCGCCAAGGACCGCAACCTGGTGGACGAGATGATCGAGCAGATCCCCGAACTGCTGACCGCCCTCTTCCTGCTCTGCAACGCCCCGGAAGAAAAGCCCGCCCTGCTCAAGCCCCGCCACCACTAAGGCCAGGCGCGCATGGCGCACAGCGATATCCAGCAGCAGCGCCACCCGGCGCTGCGCATGGTCCTCCTGATCATTGGCTGGCTCAGCGTTGTGCTGGGCGTGATCGGCATTTTCGTGCCAGTGCTGCCCACCACGCCCTTCCTGCTGCTCGCCGCGGCCTGCTTCGTACGCAGCTCGCGGCGTTTCTACCTCTGGCTGGTGGAACACCCGAAACTCGGGCCCTGGATTCGCGACTACCTGGAAGGCCAGGGCATTCCCCTCAAGGGCAAGGTCTACGCCCTGGGCCTGATGTGGACCAGCATCACCCTCTCCTGCTTCCTCGTGCCCCTGCCCTGGGCCCGTGGCTTCATGCTCACCAGCGCCGTGCTGGTCAGCGTCTACATCCTTCGCCAGAAAACCCTGCGCAGCCACTGAAGCCCCGGCAGATCGCCGATTCCCGCCTAGACTCTGAGCATCCTGGGCGGAGAGACGGCTGATGCGGCAACGGTGGGCAGCAAAGGAACTGCGGAACCCCTCGTGGCTGGCATGGCAAGGCGGCTGCCTGCTCGCCGGTTTGCTGCTCTGCCTGGCCAGCGTGCTGGCCAACTGGGACTTCGAGCTGATCCTGCAGAACGCCTCGAAACGCTACGGCGACCTCGGCCCGGCCAAGGCGCGCATCCTCGCCTGGGGCGAGCTGATCCAGGGCAGCGCCGACCTGCCCGAGGCCGACAAGCTCAGCGCGGTGAACCGCTTCTTCAACCGCCAGATCCGCTTCACCGACGATATCCGCACCTGGCGCGAGAACGACTACTGGGCTACCCCGGTCGAGGCCCTGGTGAAGGGGGCAGGCGACTGCGAGGACTACTCCATCGCCAAGTACTTCACCCTGCGCCGGCTCGGCATCCCCGCCGAGAAGCTGCGCATCACCTACGTCAAGGCCCTGCGCCAGAACCAGGCGCATATGGTGCTCACCTACTACAAGACCCCGACCGCCGACCCGCTGGTGCTGGACAACCTGATCGGCGAGATCCGTCCCGCCTCCCAGCGCACCGACCTGCTGCCGGTGTATGCCTTCAATGCCGAGGGTCTCTACACCGGTGCCAAGCGCGCCGGTGATACCAAAAAACTGTCGCGCTGGCAGGACTTGCTGAAAAAGATGCGAGCCGAGGGCTTCGCCATTGGAGAGGGTTAGTTCATGTCGTTACTCAAGCAACTGTTCCTGGCCATCTGTCTGCTGCTCGCACTGGCCTTCGCCGGCAGCTTCCTCGCCGGAGTCGAAAGCTCCCGCGAGCAGTTGCTCAGCCAGTTGCGCTCCCATGCCCAGGACGCTGCGACGGCGCTTGGCCTGTCGATGACGCCCCATGTCGACGACGCAGCAATGATCGAACTGATGGTCAGCTCCATCTTCGACAGCGGTTACTTCGCCAGCATCCGTGTGGTGCGCATCCCCGATGGCGACGTCATTGCCGAACGCCGCACCACCACGACCAGCGAACAGGTGCCCAGCTGGTTCGCCCACCTGGTCGATCTGCGGCCCCAGGGAGGCGACGCGCTGATCATGCGCGGCTGGCAACAGGCGGCGCGGGTGGAAGTGCTCAGCCATCCCCAGTTCGCCCTGGCCAAGCTCTGGGACAGTGCGGTCGGCAGTTTGGCCTGGCTGCTGCTCTGCGGGGTGGTCAGCGCCCTGGTCGGTGCGTGGTTGCTGCGCACCCAACTGCGGCCGCTGGACAACATGGTCCAGCAAGCCGAAGCCATCAGCCGCCGAGAATTTCTAGCCCTGCCGAAAGTGCCGCGCACGCCGGAGCTGCGTCGCGTGGTACTGGCCATGAACCAGATGGTAGACAAACTGCGCAACCTCTTCGCCGAGGAGGCAGCGCGCAGCGAGCGCCTGCGCGAAGAAGCCTATCAGGACAGCCTCACGGGCCTGGCCAACCGTCGTCAGTTCGACATCCGCCTGGCCAACCAGTTGGTGCCCAACGACCAGAACGCCGCCGGCTACCTGCTGCTGCTGCGGGTCAACGACCTGGCTGGACTCAACCAGCGCCTCGGTGGTCAGCGCACCGACGCCTTGATTCGGGATATCGGCGAACTCCTCCAGGCACTTGAACAGAAGCGCGGCACCCCGGACTGGCTCGCCTCACGAAGCCGCGGCGGTGAATTCTCGCTGCTCGCCCCCGGTCTCAACGGCGAAGACATCGAGCACCTGACCGCAGAGCTCGCTGATCGCCTGGAGAACCTGCATGCCACTGGCGCCAGTGACCGCCGCCCGGTGGCCCTGCTGGGTATCGCCGCCTACCGACCGGGGGAAGACATCCATAAGGTCATGGGCCGTGCCGACCAGGCTCTGGCCCAGGCGGCGCAAAGTACAGACCGACCCTGGGTCCGCCTGGACGACTATGACGCTGCACCTGGCCAGAGCCTGCACGACTGGCGGGTCTGGATCGACGACGCACTCGACAAGGGCAAGCTGCGCCTCTACTTTCAGCCAGTGGGCCTCTGTACGAATACCGCGGAAATCCTGCACCACAAAGTGCTGGCGCGCCTGCTCGATCCTCAGGGCGAAGCCGTACCCGCCGGACGCTTCCTGCCCTGGATCGAACGCCTGGGCTGGGCTGCGCGCTTCGACCTGGCGATGCTGGAGCACAGCCTGGCACATCTGCAGCAGACGCCTTCTCCTATCGCCCTCAGCCTGTCTGCCGCCAGCCTGCGGCAGGGCGACAACCGCGAACGCCTGCTCGCGCTGCTGAAGAGCCATCCACAGCAAGCGGCGCTGCTCACGCTGGAACTGGATGAGCGCCATTTACCGCCAGCGAACGAGCTAGGGCAGATCTGCCAAGCGATTCGCGAAACCGGCTACAGCGTGGGCCTGCAGCACTTCGGCGGCCGCTTCAGCCTGATCGGCAACCTGGCCCACCTGGGGCTGGCCTACCTGAAGATAGACGGCACCTACATCCGCACCATCGACCAGGAAAGTGACAAGCGCCTGTTCATCGAAGCGCTGTTCCGCGCGACCAACAGCATTGACCTGCCACTCATCGCGGAAATGGTCGAAACCGAGGGCGAGCTGGAGGTGCTCAAGGAGCTGGGAATCCAGGGGGCCATGGGTCGCCTGATCGGCGCACCGGCGCCTTGGCATGAATAATCGGCCCTGCCTGTGATGATTGAAACACTCTGACTAGCCGGGTGAAGTGGCCGTTTCTGTAGCTGCTGAGCTTGCTAGCGCAACGATCGCGCTCGGACTGTTCGCGAGCAAGCTCGCTCCTACAGGTTCGGCGGTGAGCCCGGCGCAGGCGCACGAGCGTTGGCTTTGCACGCGTCCAGGTGCAGCCCCCTCAATACGGCAAGCGCGTCTCGTCCGGCACCAATCCGCCCAGTCCCTCAACCTGCGCACGGGCGTCGGCACGGTGCTGGAGCTTGTGACGAGCAGGCTCCGGTAGGTCGGTGTAGTTCATCAAGCCCCGGCTCACCAATACCTGCACGAGGTCCTCGATCACCCGCACCAATTCCAGGTCGGAATGCTGCAAGGACATCAGGTGGTCATGCAGGCTGCGTCATGCTCTCGAAGGGCTCGTGCTCCACCCGCAGCACTCTTCCTTTTTCGTCGCGTTGCACGAAAACCATGGTTCCCTCCCCCTCTGCCCTGCGGGGCCAGACCCGCCCTGGGGGCGGGCCTTCGCTACCGATCAGGCATCCACCTTCAATGAACCGTCATCGAGCATGTGCGAAATCACCGAGGCGGTATCCGGCGCGCTATACGCGGCCATCAGGTTCACCCCTTGCAGCACGATGGTCTGTCCTTCCCCGCCCGTCGCGGCCGCGTTGCTGTCTACCGTGATGGTGGTGTTGGCACCGAAGGCCATGGTCAGGTAATCGTCCAGGCTAGCTACATTGCTGTGCTCGCCACTAAGCAGTTGCGACAGGTCCAGCTTGTCCACCCCCGGGTTGAAGCCGGCGATGGTGGTGACGCCACTGTCGCCAGGCAACCACTTGAAGGTGTCCGTCCCGGCGCCGCCACCGAGCAGGTCGTCGCCGCCATTGCCAGCGAGGATGTTGTCGCCGTTGTTGCCGGTGAGCACGTCATCGAAGCGCGAACCCAGCAGGTTCTCGATGTCGATGAGAGTATCCAGGCCTCCGCCGCCGGTGTTCTGCTGGCCAATCAGAGCCAGATCCACTGCAACACCCACATTGGCGCCGTCGTAAGACACCGTATCGCTACCGGTCCCTCCGTCCATCACATCGTTGCCCAATCCCCCTACCAGCACGTCATCCCCCGCCATGCCGGAGAGATGATCACTGCCACTGGTCCCCTGGATCACATCACGGGTTGGGGTGCCTACGAAGGTGCTGCCCGCCTCCATCGTCACATGCAGCGACTGGGTCGAGGTGGAGTCACCGTCTGCGTCCTTGATACCCACCTGGAAGTCCAGTTCGGTATCGAGTGTATTGCTCTCGGCGGTGATGAAGCCGATATCCGAAACCTTGAGTACATCGTTATCGGTATCCGATGAGCCAAAGCTGGTTCCATTGGCTACATTCGAGGCGCCGCCGCCCCCGAGCGCCGAATTGAAGTTGATGGCACTGGAGGTGGTGATGTCTTCGACGCTGGTGAGTATCTGTGCGCCGTAAATCTGCCAACTCTCGCCGGACGCATTGAAGTCGTTGCTCTCGATGACGATGGCCCCGTCATTATTGCCCAGGGTGATGCCGTAGGCAGCCAGTGCCACACTATTGGCGGTCATGATGTCACTGTTGCTCACCACCAACGCTCGCGTGGTCTTGGTTCCGCCCGCACCGATCAGCTTGAGCACGACAACCAGGTCTTCATTGCCAACCCCGTCGAACTTGAGGAACATCCCGGCCGCTCGGGCAGACGGCTCGACGCCGAGGTTGCCCTTGGGATTCGAGGTGTAGAAGTTCAGGTCCAGCACTTCGCCCTTGCCCAATGTGTCTCCGCCCACGCCATTGTCCAAGTTGCTCACGCTGACCCATGAGGGGCTCTGGCTGAACAGCTCGCCTTGACTGAAGACCGACGTGTTGTCCGTGCCGGCCCGCAGGTTAGCTTCGTCGGTGCCGCTACCGGGCTCGGAGTAGCTGGTGAACTGGACGTAGAAATCGTTATTCAGCTCCACCACCGACACCGTCGGCTGGGTATTGTCCGGTACCGTACTGTTTACCTCGTATCCGGAGATGCTCAGCGATGTGCTGGTCTTGAAGATGGTGAAGCCCTGGATCGGCTCATTCAGCGACACCGTGTAGGTACCGTTGGTCTTATCGAACACCAGCGTACCGGCAGCATCATCGAGTGCTCCCGGGTTGGCCGGATTCGGCGCATACCGGAAGCTGATATCGAAGGTTGCTGTCGAGGCGGTTTCGGAAACCCAGATGACAGCAGTCGACGAAATAGCGCTACCGCCGACCGTGCCGCTGAGACTGATGGAGGTGAAGTCCGAGTCCGTGGCCGAGAAAGGCCCACTGCCGCGGGTATCCGCACCGGTGCTGTAATCGAAGACGCCAGTCGCTCCACCGGGATTGCTGCTATTCGAGTAGACCAGGTTCGAGGTGGCCAGGATTGTCGGAATATCGTCTTCCACCTGGATCAGCAGATCTCCTGCCAACGGCAGGTTCCCGCTGCCATTGCTCGCCTGGAGGGCCCCTGTCAGATTCAGAGTGAGAATCTGGTCGTCACCACCCGCGCCGCCGGGATGGTCCAGCGCGCCCAGCAAGGTGAAGGTGTAGCTGCCATCGCTACCCACCTGCAGGGTGAAGACGGTGTCCGCATCGGCCTTGGCGACCAGGGTGTCACCCTCGCGTGAGTAGGTGACCGCAACGCCATCGGACGTCAGCACGGGCATCGCCTGCGGGGTAGCGGTCACGCTGAACTGCGCGCCAACCGGGGTGCCGACCAGCAGCTCGCCGAGATTGCCGGTCACCACGGTCGTCTGCGCATCACCGTCGGTAATGCCACCGGGCAGCTCGTCCTCGTCCACGCGGCCAATCACTGGCGAAGCGTCTTCGATCCGCACCGTCAGCGAGGCGCTCGAGGGGTCGCCGTCCTTGTCGATGATGCTATAGGTGAAGGTCTCGCTGGCGTCGGCCAGCACATCGTTCGACGCGACGTAGCTCCAGGCGCCGGTGGTGAAATCGAAACTCAGCTTGCCGCCGCCAGGTGTGGTGATCGCACTCAGCACGTTGCCGGACAGACTGCCACCACTGCTCAGGCTTATGCTGCCGGCGCCATTCCAGGTGTAGGTGGCGGTACCGATCTGGATGGATTGGATGCGGCCCGCACCATCAGCACCGAAGGCATCGTCATCACCGCCCCCCACTGCGTTGTCGCTACCCAGCAGGACGTTGCCGGACACCACGTTGAAGTCCTGGCCACTGCCTTCGGCCACATCGGCACTATCGTTCTTCGCTTGCGGTGTATCGTCATCGACCTTGATATCCAGGGTGCCGTCGGTGGAGTCGCCGTCCTTGTCGGTAACCTGATAGGCCAGGGTAAAGAGCTGGTCGTTCTCCTGATCGCCCAGCGCATGCTGGATGGGTGCGAGCTGGGTCACCCCGTAGACACCAGTGGTGCTGTCGAGGGTTACCTCAATGACCGTGGTAGTGCCCTGTTTGATCAACAAGGTGGTGCCGGACTTCACATAGGTGAAGCCGTCAGGCGCGCCCGTGGTCAGCCACTGGACATCACCAGCGCCATCGGCACCGAAACCGAACCCGACGCTACCCGTGGCATTCGCCGAGTCAGGATCGTCGCCGGAGCCATTCGGAATTCCGCCAGGAAGGGCGTCGTCATCCAGTTGCACCATGACATTGCTGGTCACCGTCGGAGCGGCGTCGCGGAAGCTGATGGCGCAGCCCAGGTCGAGGGTCGCGCTGTCCTTATCGCCGTCGCCATCGGTAATGGTGGCGGTCAGGGTGATCAGGTCGGCACTGGAAAGACCAGCCACCTGGTCAGGGCCGCCGTCCGGCGAATGAATGATCGCGCGCTGCTGGTCCAGGGTTACCGTGCCATCGGCAGCCACGCTCAGGCGGAAAGCCACCTGCCCGCTGCCGCTGACCAGGCCGACGATGTCCGAACCAACCTTGGACAGCAGGATGCTGTTGCCCGTCGCGGTGTCCTTCAGCCCGCTGTCCACACCCGCAGATTTCACATCCAGGCTGTAGGTGATGGCGTTGCTGACGGCCGCTCCATCAGCGCCGAACACCGTCGTGAAGGCCCCGGCGAAGCTGGTGCTGGCATTGAGGCTAAGGTTGGTCTCGTCCACCTGCACGCCCAGGGCGCCCAGACTCTTCACGCTGATATCGGGCACGTCGTCGACGATGCTGACAGTCAGGGTGCCGGTGCCGGTGTTACCGTTGGCATCGACCACCTGGAAGGTGAAGGTCTCGGTGAACTGCAGGTTGTTGCCGTTGTTGCCCGGATTGACCTTGGGCGCGGAGAGCAAGGTATAGGTGTACGAGCCGTTGCTGCCGAG
>NZ_JASATC010000030.1:0-76651 GCF_038440135.1 Pseudomonas sp. OTU5201
ATGTCTGCATGACGTGCTGTAGGCAGCTGCATTGCCCGTAGGCGCTGGCTTGCCAGCTAATGGCGGCGTTTCGCTGGCAAGCCAGCTCCTACAAGGCTCTTGGCCCGAGGGTGAATTTGCAGCAGCAGATAACACAGACGTAGCGATTGAAATCGCCCCTACAACGACGACACTCAGCCTGGGCAATCAGGTGCTTGCATTGAAGCGGTACAGCGCGTGCAGACGCAGCACGTAGCCGAGCTTGATCGAGGTCGGACCCAGCATCGTCAAAAGGTGCGCCAGTACCAACGCACCGATCGACAGGTGGGCGTCAAGGAAGTAGGCCAGAAGGACCCCGATTGCCAGCATCGCCGTGCCGCCTGCCAGCAGATGGGTGGAGACTTTCAGTACGCGCCCGGGTGATTCGAAGTAGGCCAACATGGCCGGTTCCCTCTACAGAAGCAGGCTCGGCTGGCCTCCGTCACGGGGTGACGGAAGCCAGGGTCGGATGAGGGCTCAGGCCACCGGAATCATTGGGTCAGCGGCTGCCAGGGCGGTGCTGCGATCAGCTGCCGGGGGGTAGATCCAGATGCTATTGATCTGGCTCTTGAGCTCCTTGGCCTCGTGTTTAAGCAGCTTGATCTGGCGGTCCCAGCCTTCGGTGAACACCGCACCCCAGGCGCCGAGGTCCAGGCAGGTCACGTACTTGGGCTGGCGGTAGGCAGTGGGCGGCACGCCCAGCAGGTCGGCTGCGACGTTGTTGCCGGCATGGCGACCGAGGGAGATCGCGTGCTGGCAGGACATGGCAGCGAAGTTGCCCAGGTCATCGGTGGCGGCATAGGCGACGTCGCCAGCGGCAAAGATGTTGTCCTGTCCGAATATCTTGAGGTTCTGGTCCACGTGCAGGCGCCCCTGGCCATCACGCACGCTGGTCAGTTGCTCGGTCAACGGACTGGCGCGAAAACCAACGGTCCAGATCAGCGTCCGGCTCTCGATTCGACGGCCATCGGAAAGTGTCACGCCATCGGCGTCGACCGCCGATACGCTGGTGTTCAGCTCCCATTCGATACCCAGGTGTTCGCTAGCCTCGACAATCGGCGGGCGGATTCCGTCACCCAGGGCGGCCGCGATCTTCGGGCCGCGGTCGACGATGATCACCCGGATGTGCTGGTCATCGCCCAGTGCGGCGCGCAGGCGTGCCGGCATCTCCGTGGCGGTCTCGATGCCGGTAAAGCCGCCACCGGCGATCACAACGGTGTTGCGCGCATCGCTGGCCGGCAGGTCCTTGAGGGACTTCAGGTGGTTCTCCAGGCGTACCGCGGACTCGATCTGGTCGACATCGAAGGCGTGGTCCTCCAGGCCGGGTACCGGCGGACGGGCCAACTGGCTGCCGGTCGCCAGTACCAGGCGGTCGTAGCCCAGCTCGTGTGGCTGGCCGGCCTCGTCGCGATAACCGACGATTCTGGCCTGCTCGTCGATGCGCTCGGCCGTACCCTTGATGAAACGCACGCTTACCGAGTCAAGCAAGGCATCCAGGGGAGCGAACATGGCATGCACGTCGGGCTCGTAGAAACGCGGACGGATGCGCAGTTCGGCCTGGGGCGCGAGCAGGGAAATATCTACGTCGTGACGATCGTGTATGTCCAGCAGGCGCGCTGCGCTCAATGCACTCCAGAGTCCGCCGAATCCCGCACCAATTACCAGAATATGCTGCTTCATGACTTGCTCCTGAAAAGAGTGGATAAATGACATTGAAGTTGTTAGTTCATGATCGACGGAACGAGTTATATATGTCGGGTTTGCCGCTGCGAGTTTCGTCGCATTCATTCGTCCGCTGTGGGTTCATGCTATTTGCGGACTGCGAAAGATGCACTTCTACATCGGTGCATTGGCGTTATGCGTGGGGTGGGTTGATATATACGAAGGTATATTCGAAGGGCGCCAAAGAATTTGCCGGATCGGCTCGGTGCTACTGGCGAAGGGCGTTCTCGATGCACTCCAGCAACTGGTCGGCCGAGAATGGTTTGGGCAGGCAGGCGATCAGGCCGGGCATCGTGGCGCCGATGCGCGGAGCTGCTTCGGGGAAGGCAGTGATCAGAATGGTGGGAATCCGCAAACCCATGGTGATGAGCCGTTCGTGCAGTTCGACACCGCTCATTCCCGGCATCTGGATATCGGATATCAGGCAGTGCGTGTCCGCAGGGCCGGCGGAGTTGAGAAATGCCAGGGCATCGCAATAAGTACGGGCCTGGTAGCCGCTTGATCTCAATAAACCTTCCAGCGCCGTCCTTACGGATTCGTCATCATCTACGACTGCAATGACTGCCGTAGTGCCTGCCTGAGTTTGTTGCGTCATTTTAAGTCGCTCGTGATGGCGATTGTAGTATTTGAAAGATACGCCGTCCGGAAATGCGGAGAAGTATACCTATGTATAGTCAATCGACACTGAGGTGTTGATATCCATATCTCGATAATGCACGGCAAAATGGCTGGGAAGATTGCATCGGTGCAGGCCGCGTCGGGCTTTATGGGGCATCCGCCCAACTTCTCCTGTCGGTCGGCAAGTCGCCACATGCAATACCCATGTACAAGGGCGCACGCCCAAGAGGTATCCCGGCGGGACAGATGTACAAGTGACGTCCCGTCGTTGGCCTGAATAAGCTGGACCCACATCGTTGGCCTCTGGCTATCCGGACGGACAGCGAATTGTCGTGCGAATCCACCTATCCAGGCAGTGAACATGATGAACAGAAATGACCTGCGGCGTGCCGACCTCAACCTGCTGGTTGTCTTTGAAACCATGATGCGGGAGCGCAATGTGACGAGGGCCGGTGAGCGGCTGTTCCTGGGGCAGACCACCATCAGCAGCGCCCTCGGGCGATTGCGTGCATTGTTCAACGACCCGCTGTTCATTCGCACCGCCGGGGTGATGGAGCCGACGGCGCGTGCCGTGGAAATCCATGCACGGCTGGCGCCGGCCCTCGAAGGAATAGCCGAGGCCTTGAGCTTTACACAGGCGTTCGATCCGCTGACCAGCGATGCGTCCTTCCATGTCGGGCTCTCGGACGATGTCGAATACGCACTGCTTCCGCGTCTGATGCGGCAGCTGCGGGACGAGGCGCCGAACGTGACCCTGGTGGTGCGCAGGGCGGACCGCTGGCAACTGCCCCAGTTGCTCAGCGCCGGCGAGATTTCCCTGGGCGTCAGCCTGGCGCAGGATCTGCCGGCCAGCACCCATTGCCGCAGCCTGCGACCAATGCAGCCGATGTTGTTGCGCGCCGACAGCGCTGCCGGCCCTCTGGATCTGGACGCGTTCTGCCGACGACCCCATGTGGTGGTGTCCTCCATGGGCAATGTCATCGACGACGTCGATCACGCCCTTGGCCTGGCCGGGCGTCGGCGCAAGGTGGTGTTGGCGGTGCCACAGTTCAGTGCCTTGCCCGCGCTGCTCGCCGGAAGCGACATGCTGACCATGGTGCCGGACTACGTCGCCCAGGCCATGGCACAGCTGGAGGGCATGCGCGCCGAGGTCGTGCCGCTCGACCTGCCAACGCCGGACCTGTCCATGGCCTGGCGCGGCGCCAGCCACAACGATCCGCGTGAACGCTGGCTGCGCTCGCGCTTCTGTCGCTATGTTGGCACGCAGGTAGAGCGCGCCGCAGTGGCCGCCTGATGACTCGGTGTCTGCGTTTGTCCGTACGGCCGGTGGCATTGCCGGCCAAGGTGACGTGGACTAAATTTTTCCGGATATCTACACCGCACGCACAGTCGGTCGGTGAAGAGGAGGCGAGATGAGTTCCTGGTCGCATTCAACGACGACCCAAGCCCCAACCGACCACAAGGACCCGGTGGTCTATGTGGTCGACGACGACGAGTCGATGCGGGTCGCGCTCGACGGATTGCTACGTTCGATCGGCCTGCGCGTTGAGACGTTCGAATCGTCGCAGGACTTTCTCGCCTTCCCCAAGCAAGACGTGCCCAGCTGCCTGATCCTCGACGTCCGGCTGCGCGGCGAGAGCGGCCTTGCCCTCCAGGAACAGTTCGAGAAAAGCGGCGTGTGCATGCCCATCGTTTTCATGACCGGGCACGGCGACATCGCCATGACGGTCAAGGCGATGAAGGCGGGAGCGGTGGATTTCCTCGCCAAGCCGTTCCGCGACCAGGACATGCTTGACGCGGTTGCAGCCGCCCTGGCGCGGGATGGCGAGCGCCTGACCGCCGAGCGCTCGAACGCTACGCTGCGCGCCGCCTACGACTCACTGACCGTGCGTGAGCGGGAAGTCATGGGCTTCGTCGTGGCCGGCCTGATGAACAAGCAGATCGCCGCCGAACTGAACCTCAGCGAAGTGACGGTAAAGGTCCATCGCGGGCAAGTGATGAAGAAACTGGCTGCGCGCTCCGTCGCCGACCTGGTGCGCAAATCGGAAGCCCTCGATATCCGGCCGCCGCGCAAATCGTCCTGATCGCACTGCCATGGCGCGCCGGCAGCTACCTGATGGCCACATGCGGCAGGCCCACCACGACCAATGACACCGACCTCGATGACTAACAGACTGCAGATCGTTTGGGACGACGGCGAGCGCGTCTTCTGCCGGGAGCCGTACCCGGAGGAGGGCGGTAGCCGCGTGCTGGTCGTCCGGCTCGCCGCCGAACAGCCGTCACCGGCCAGCCTGGAGCGCCTTGCCCATGAATTCGGCCTGAAAGATGAACTGGATGGCGCCTGGGCGCTGCGCCCGCTGGAGCTGGTACGCGAGGCCGGGCAGCACCTGCTGGTGCTCGAAGACCCCAATGGCGTGCCGCTTTCTCGATTGCTTGATGCACCTATGGAAATGGGCAGTTTCCTGCGCCTGGCCGCGAGCATGGCCGCGGCGCTGGGCAAACTGCACCAGCGCGGGCTGGTGCACAAGGACCTCAAGCCTGCCCACATCCTGGTGAACTGCGCCGACGGCCAGGCTCGGCTCACTGGTTTCGGTCTCACCTCGCGGCTGCCGCGCGAGCGCCAGGCCCCCGAGCCGCCGGAAACCATCGCCGGCACGCTCGCCTACATGGCCCCCGAGCAAACCGGCCGGATGAATCGTTCGATCGATTCGCGCAGCGATCTCTACGCCCTGGGCGTCACCTTCTACCAGATGCTCACCGGCGCGCTGCCGTTCGCCGCCACTGACGCTATGGAGTGGGTGCATTGCCATATCGCCAGAAAGGCCGTCCCGCCGGACGTGCGGGAAGCGACGGTGCCCGGCGTCGTCTCGCGCATCGTCATGAAACTGCTGGCCAAGACCGCCGAGGAGCGTTACCAGACCGCTGCTGGCATCGAGCATGACCTGCTGCGCTGCCTCTCGGACTGGCAGCGGCAGGGTCGCATCCACAACTTCCCCCTGGACGAGCAGGGCGTGCCAGATCGGCTACTGATCCCCGAGAAGCTTTACGGCCGGGAGCGGGAGGTGAACACCCTGGTTGCCTCGTTCGGGCGGATCGTCGGCAGCGCCTCGCCAGAGCTGGTGCTGGTCTCCGGATACTCCGGCATCGGCAAATCCTCGGTGGTCAATGAACTGCACAAGGTGCTGGTTCCGCCGCGAGGGCTGTTCGCCTCCGGCAAGTTCGACCAGTACAAGCGCAACATCCCCTACTCGACGCTGGTGCAGGCCTTCCAGAGCCTGGTGCGGACGCTTCTGGGCAAGAGCGACGCGGAACTGGAGACCTGGCGCGGCGCACTGCTGGACGCCCTGGAACCCAACGCCCGGCTGATGACCGACCTGATTCCCGAGCTGAAACTCATCATTGGTGAGCAGCCACCCGTGCCAGAGCTGGAACCGCAACAGGCACAGCGCCGGTTCCTCCTGGTGTTCCGCCGTTTCATCGGGGTCTTCGCCCGGACGGAGCATCCGCTCGCGCTGTTCCTCGACGACCTGCAGTGGCTCGACGCGGCGACCCTCGACCTGCTGGAGGATCTGCTGATCCATTCGGAGCTGAGGCACCTGATGCTGATCGGTGCCTACCGCGACAACGAGGTCGATGCCGCGCACCCGCTGACCGGCAAGCTCCAGGCCATCAGGAACGCGGGCGTCCGGATCGATGAAATCACCCTGGCGCCGCTCGCCCTCGAACACATCAAGCAACTGATCGCAGAGGCGCTGCATTGCGAACGCGCGCGCATCGCGCCGCTGGCCCAGTTGGTGCAGGACAGGACCGCCGGTAACCCGTTCTTCGTGATCCAGTTCCTGCAGGCGCTCGCCGACGAAGCGCTGCTCGCCTTCGACCATGGGACACGAGAGTGGCGCTGGGACACGGAACGCATCCTTGCCAAGGGCTACACCGACAATGTCGTGGACCTGATGGTCGGCAAGCTGGCGCGCCTGCCCCTCGAGACGCAGCAGGTATTGCAGCAACTCGCCTGTCTCGGCAACGCCGCCGGGATCGCGACACTGTCGGCGGTGTTGGGCGTCACGTCGGAACAGGTCCACGCCGTCCTGTGGGAGGCCGTGCGCCAGGAACTGGTCGAGCGTCAGGAGGGCGCCTACTCGTTCGTTCACGACCGCATCCATGAAGCAGCCTATTCCTTGATCCCCTTGGCTTCGCGCGCGGAACGCCACTTGCGTGTCGGGCGCTTGCTGGTGGCGCAGCTATCCCCGGAACGACGCGAGGAGGCCATCTTCGAAATCGTTGGCCAGCTCAATCGCGGTGCGGCGCTGATCAGCGACGTGGGCGAGCGGGAGCGGCTTGCCGAGTTCAACCTGCTCGCCGGCCAGCGCGCCAAGGCGTCCACAGCCTATGCGTCAGCACTTGCCTACCTCGGTGCCGGTGCCGAGTTGCTCGACGAGGAGTGCTGGGAGCACCGGCATGAGCTGATATTCGCCCTCGAATTGAACCGCGCCGAATGCGAGTTCCTGACCGGGCAGCTGTCCGTCGCGGACGCGCGTCTGGCGGCTCTGTCCCATCGCGCTACGAACACGGTCGAGCGAGCCCAGGTTGCCTGTCTGCAAATGGATGTCTGCCTGCTCCTCGACCGCAGCGACCGGGCGGTGGCGGTCTGCCTCGCCTACCTTCGGCATGTCGGTATCCAGTGGTCGCCCCATCCGGAGGACGCTGAGGTGCGTCGCGAGTACGACAACATCTGGTCGATGCTCGGCGACCGCGAGATCGAGGACCTCATCGACCTGCCGCTGATGGACGATGCGGCCACCCTCGCGACTGTCGATGCCCTGACCAAGCTCTTCCCGTCCGCCTTGCAGACGGATGCAAACCTTGCCGCCCTGACGATCTGCAAGGGGATCAGTCTCAGCCTCGAACGGGGCAATTGCGATGCGTCATGCGTGAGCTACGCCAATCTGGGCAGGGTCGCCGGACGGCGCTTCGGCGACTACCAGGCTGGCTACCGCTTCGGCTTGCTCGCCTGCCAATTGATCGACCGGCGCAATCTGAAGCGTTTCGAGGCCAGTAGCTTCCTGTGCTTCTCGATTTTCTCGGTGCGCTGGATGAGGCCCGTGGGAGAGTGTCGTGCCCTGTTGCAACGTGCGTTTACCGCGGCAAACCGGGTGGGTGATCTCGCCTACGGCGCTTATGCGGGCAACAGCTGCAACTCGGACCTGCTCTTCGCCGGTGAACCGCTGCCCGAGGTGCAGGTTGAAGCCGAACGTGGCCTGGCGTATGCCGAGAAGGTGCGCTTTGGCCTGGTCACTGATTTCATCTCCACTCAGCTTGCGCTGATCCGCATGCTACGCGGCCTGACACCGGTGTTCGGTTGTTTCGACGACGAGCCGCGCACCGAAACCCACCTGTCCGCCAGCTCGGACCTGGCGCTCGCCTTTTGCTGGTACTGGGTACGCAAACTGCAGGCCCGCTACCTGGCCGAGGACTACGAGGCCGCCATGGACGCCGCGGCCCGGGCGGAGCAACTGCTCTGGACCTCGTACTCCTTCTTCGAAGAGGCCGAGTACCACTTCTACGGTGCGCTGGTCCTGGCCGCCCGCTGCAATAGCCTGCCGGCCAGTGAGCATGCAGCGCACCTCGAAGCCATGACTGCGCATCACCGGCAGCTTCAGGTGTGGGCGCAACAGTGCGCGGAGAACTTCGCCGGCCGGGTTGTGCTGGTGGGTGCCGAAATCGCCCGCGTCGAAGGCCGCCTGCTGGATGCCGAGCAGCTCTATGAGCAGGCCATTCGCTTGGCGCAGGCGAGTGGCTTCGTGCATATCGAGGCCCTGGCCAACGAGCTCGCCGCCCGCTGCTATGCGGTGCGCGGTCTGGAGAAGATCGCCCGCCTCTATCTGCGCGACGCCCACTACGGCTACCTGCGCTGGGGGGCCGACGGCAAGGTGCGGCAACTTGAGGCGACGTACCCCTACCTGAGGGCGGAGGAGATCGCGCCGGGTCCGACCACTACCATCGCCACACCGGTCGAGCACCTCGACCTGGCCACTGTACTCAAGGTGTCGCAGGCGGCCTCGGGCGACATCGTCCTGGAACGGCTGATCGATATGGTCATGCGCACAGCCATCGAGCAGGCCGGCGCCGAACGGGGTCTGCTGATCCTGTCGGAGGGGGGCGAACACCGGGTCGTTGCGGAAACGGTCACGGGCGACGACATGACCCGGCTGCGCGACGAAGCGGCCAGTGCCGCGCTTTTGCCCGAGTCGATCCTCTACCGGGTGCTGCGCACCCGCGAGAGCGTTGTGCTCGACGACGCCCTGGCCGAGCCACCTTTCGCCGCCGACCCTTACGTCAGCCAGCACAGCGCCCGTTCCATCCTCTGCCTGCCGCTGATGAACCAGGCCAAGCTCATCGGCGCGCTCTACCTGGAGAACAACCAGGCCGCCCGGATGTTCAGCCCGGCGCGCACCGCCGTGCTCAAGCTGGTGGCCTCGCAGGCGGCGATCTCCCTGGAAAACGCCCGCCTGTACCGCGATGTCGAGGAGCGCGAAGCGAAAATCCGGCGCCTCGTCGACGCCAACATCATCGGCATCGTCGTCTGGAGCGCCGAAGGCGAGATCCGCGAGGCCAACGACGCCTTTCTCCACATGGTGGGCTACGAGCGGGAGGACCTGCTCTCGGGCCGTGTGCGCTGGTGGGACATGACGCCGCCGGAACAGCGCGAGGACAGCGAAAAGGCCTTGGCGGAGGCCGTCCAGTACGGGCGTGCGCAGCCCTTCGAGAAGGAATACATCAGGAAGGATGGCAGCCGCCTGCCCGTCATCCTGGGCCTGGCCTCCTTCGAAGCGAATCTCAAGGAAGGCGTCGCCTTCGTGCTCGACCTGACCGAACGCAAGCAGGCCGAGGAAAAAGTTCGCGAGGGTGAGCGGCGTTACCGTGAGGTCCAGACAGAACTGGCCCACGCCAACCGTGTCGCCACCATGGGGCAGCTCGCCGCCTCCATCGCCCACGAAGTCAACCAGCCTATCGCCGCTACGGTCACCAACGCTCATGCCGCGCAGCGCTGGTTGGGCGCCAGTCCGCCTAACATCGACGAAGTCGGACAGGTGCTCGTGCGCATCATCAAGGATGCCAATCGGGCGTCGGAGGTCCTTGGCCGGATTCGCGGGCTGATCAGGAAGGCGCCGCCGCAGAAGGAGCCGGTGGACGTCAACGAAGCCGTCCGCGACATGATCGACTTCACCCGCAGCCAGGCCACCAAGGTAGGCGTGTCGGTACGCACGCAACTCGCCAATGGCCTGCCCCGCATAGAAGGCGACCGGGTCGAACTGCAGCAGGTGCTGCTCAACCTCATCATCAACGCACTGGAGGCCATGGGTACCAACACCGACGCACCACGGCACCTGCATATCTCCACGGAGGAGGGCGACCCTGGCGGCGTGCTGGTGACCGTGAGCGATAGCGGACCGGGCTTTGTGGAACCGGCTACCGAGCAGGTGTTCGCCCCGTTCTACACCACCAAACCCACTGGCCTGGGGATGGGCCTGTCCATCTGCCGCTCGATCGTCGAAAGCCACGGTGGCCAGATGTGGGCCGGCGCCAATCAGCCATGTGGCGCCATCGTCCGGTTCACCCTGCCGGCTCATCCCGTCGGGGAGGTGTAGCGGCAAGTCCCGCCACCACCCCGGATGGCATCCGGGCGAGCATTGTCTGCCGCCCGGCAGGCACGCTTCCTTGCTCACTCAGGCCTCGCGACCATGACCAGACCACGACTACCGGCCCGGGCATCCTCCACCCGCCGGCGAAGCCGCCACGACTCCGACGCCATGTACCTGAGCCAAGGTAACGCAACGCTCGTCGCCTGGATGACCCTCGTCTTCGCCAGCTTCGGCTATCGTGCGCCCCACAATCCCATGGTCGTCACCATGCTCCTGGTGTCCGCATCGCTGTTCGCAGGTTCTGTCTACCTCGTGCTCGACATGGACATCCCCTTCAGCGGGCCCATCCAGATATCCGACGACCCCTGCGCAGGGCCCTGGCCGAGATCGAGACGCTCTAGCAGCAGGCCGATGGGCAAGGCGATCGGGTCGCGTGGCGGAGATCGTCTGCAACCTAGGCCGCCCGCCGCCAATCGATGGGTATGGCAAGTGTTCGTTTAAACAGCACGTCAGACTAATCGTTTCTGGAAAAAGAAGCGCTTGTGCTCTGGGGGGAATTCATCGAGGTGGCCGAACTCGGTGAATCCGTGTTTCTGGTAGAACCCGGGTGCCTGGAAATCGAAGGTGTCCAGCCAGATACCGACGCAGCCTTTTTCACGTGCAACGTCTTCAGCCATGTTCATCAGGCGTGAGCCTGTGCCTTGACCTCTTGCCTGCTCAGGTATGGCTAGCAGCTCGATGAACAGCCAACGATAAAAGATCTCGCCATAAAGGCCTCCAATGATTTCGATGGTGAGCTCATCGCGTACGAGCAGGGCGATTGCTTCTCGCTTTGGGTCACCTGCTTGAGAAACGTTATGCGCCCGCAAGGGCCTGAGGATAGCTGCGCGCTGATCTTCTCCCGGGTTTACCGTCAGTTCGATACGAGTACTCATTCGCTAGTCCTTTAGATGTTCACTGATATGGAGAGGCGCCACTTGCTCGATTGGCCTGGTTGAACCGTTTGCGTCCGCTTTCTTGTAGTTGGCTACGGCAGTCCGCTGATCAGCGCCCGGTCTTTCCCTTGGCGATCCATTTGCGATGAGGAGATTAATTCTTCTCCGAGCAGGGGGGCAGGGCTTTTGGGCGATGGCTTCAAGAATTTGGGGTTGAGCGGCGGTGGAAAAGGATGGGGGTGTATGCGTCGTGCATGGTGGCGGTCTTACCAATTGGAAGAGTTGCCACCTGCGTCGACAAACGAGGGTGGCAAACCGCGCGGGGTTGGCGAACCGGTTAGTAGGACCCGGCGGGCCCGAGGGTCTCCCCGCGCGATCTGCCATAAAGCAATGCAGCTTTTCTGCATTCGAGCGGGGACCTGCGAAAACATTCGCTGTTCTCGCAAGCACCGAATGGCGCTCTCGCGCCTACTAAAGTCGAGTCGCCAAACCCGGCCACGAAATTGACCGTGGCCGGGGCGGGATAGGGATAGGGATAGAGGAGGGGGGGCAAGGGGAGTGGGAATGGGTTGTTGTCGACCCGAAGGAGACGCTCGGAAGCGTCTACGGAATCAGGGCCGATTGAGCTTCTTGACCAAGTCTCAGGCTTTGCCCGGCGCAAGCTTTTTGCAGTTTTCCTTGCGCGCCGGATATTTCTCGCATTTTCGCAAGACACTCTGGACCTGTGACTCGTTCTTAAGTTGTTGATTGGCCAGCAGCTTCTCGGTGATGAACAATTCTTCCGAGCCGAGGTTGCGCTCAGCCTTATCGATCATCGCTAGCGCGGATTGAGCGTCGCCACGCTTGAGGTGGTAGCCGATCATCAAGTCGTAGATCGAGGGGCCGGCCAGGGTCCAGTCTTCGATGGACTCCAGATCGTTGAGCGCTTCGCGACTATTGCCCTGTGCCAAGTGCAGATTGAATGCGGTACGGCGAATACCTGGCTGATTCTTCACCGGCGAAGCGAGAGCGCGTTCGGTGAACACCTGGGCTTCGCGGGTTTTCCCCTGCTCCAGTGCGACTGTCGCGGCATAGGCATCCTTGTAGCCTTGCATGGCGCTCGTGACTGCTGCCGAGTCGCGCACCTGCGGCCAGCTGCGGCGGTCAACCCGTGCGCGGCGTTCCTGGCGATATTCGCGCTGCAGGTACTGGCGCAGATCTTCATCGCGGTCAATCGGCGACATGTGCGAGCGATTGAAGTACTGGCCTGCCGAGGTAATGCTGGTGGCCAGCCCTTGATTGAGCAGAACGTTCAGTTCTTGGGTGAAGCGGTTGAGGTTGAACTGTTCGAGTGACTCTTGCATGGCATGCTTGCGCGCACTGAGGAAACTGTTGAGCAGGGGTTCCTGCTTGCCCTGGAAGTCATTCAGCCGCTGCAGGCTGTGGCTGGCTGCGCGCGGTGCATAACCGCCGCGAATCATCAGGTCGGTACCGAGCAAGTCAGCCTGATCTTCCTGGCTGCGGCCCCAGGCGGTACTCCAGATATTGTCTGAGAACGTGTTGGCCAGCGCGGTGTAGAGAACGGTGTTGCCAATGGTTTTCTGCGTTCCGAGAGGGTCTTTGCTGATCAGTTGCAGGCTGCCAGAACTTCTGTCCACGCCGGTGTTGGAGGCAACCGCAGCAATGACCACAGTCGTTGCCACGGTGGTCATTAGCTCTTTTTGCTGCTGGAAGGCAGCCATGCGGTCGTGGTGGCGCAGCAGCACATGGCTCATCTCATGGCCGAGCATGGCGGCAATTTCATCTTCGCTCTCGACGTTGTCGAGCATGCCCAGCGGGACGAAAATATTGCCATAGGGATCGGCCGAAGGACCAAAGCCATAGCTGTCAATAATGCGCACCTGCAACGGCGGTAGTTCACCTGGCCAGCCCTTGGCCAAGCGGCTGACGATAGCTTGCAAGTAGCTTTGCAGCTCTGGGATATGCACCAGATTCTGCTGGCGGATTTCGGCTGCCGGAATGGCTCGACCATCGAAGCTCAGGCGTTGCTTGCTCAGTTGCTGGGGATCCAGTTTGTAGTGGTCACGCACTTCGGCCTGTTCGAAGTAGCGTCCGCTTAGACGTGATTGTGTCGACGGGCCGACCAGGTTCATCAAGGCATCATCTGCACCCTGCATGGTTTGGCAGCCACCCAGGGTCAGGCTGGCGAGTATCGGTAGTGTCAGTAGAGGTCCTTTCACGAGCTAATTCCTTACTTGCTGCAACCGGCACCGAAGCCAATGGTGGAGTTGTTCTGCTGGTCTTGTGCCTGGCTGGTGGGCATTTTCTGGCAGGGTAGCTTGACCAGCTTGCTGGGGTTCAGGCGCAGATCCATGGTGTCCAGCCAAACTTTCTTGCCCGCCAGCTCGACCTGCACCAGCTCCAGCTCCTCGTTGTACTGCAGCACCGGGAGCGGGTTCGGTGGAACCTCGCTGAGGGCTACTTCGCGCTCAAGCTTGCCTTGCTCATCCAGCACTGCAACCGGGTCGGCGAGAAACTCCTCGACGGTCGGTGTAGCGGCCAGGCAGGCGTGGCTGACCAGGGCGCTAAGCAGGAAAAGGCAGGTCTTGTTCATCTCGGGGTTCCTTGAGTGGGATGAAAGCAGGCGCGTTGCTAGTCCTCGCGCCCGATGAAGGCTTCGATCTTGTCGCTGAACAGCGCCAGCGAGAGCAGCAGGATTGCCAGGACGTTTGCGGGGGTAATGTCACAGGCATAAAGCATGAGGCTGAGCAGGAAAAGTAGGCTGAGCACCACGCACCACGAGGGGTAGGGCGAGGCAAAAAAGCTTTTCTCCCAGCGTGGCCATGGTGTTATCAGCTGCAGGCGTTGCTGGCGCCGATCATGCAGGGCCTTCAGTACGGCTATCAGCAACAAAAGCGCGACTTCGACCAGATCCAGCCAGTCGATACCCCAGACCAGATTTGATGGGTCGCGGTCATAGTCCATTCCCTGGGTGATGAGGTTGTCCAGAGCCATGGCGTGCAGGTAGATGCCGGGGATTTTCCCGTGTAGCGGTGACTGCACCAGATCACTAGCAGAGGTGATGTGTGCGCCGACCAGGATCAGTTTGTCCGTCAGCAATTGCCTGAGCAGTGCACGGTCTTCGACGCTGCTCGCCTCCAGATCGCTGGCCGACAGGGTCAGGGTATAGGGGCAGTTGACTTGGGCCGAGTTACCCAGTTTCCAGAAGATCGCTTGGCCGAGCTGGTCCAGCACACCCGGTGCCGTGCAGTGGCTGATATCGGCAATCTGTGCCTGTTGTGGTGCAAGGTCGAGGCCCCATTGCACGGCTATGGGGGGCGCCTGCATCGAGTCTTCGGCGCTTGCTGGCAACGTTTTGCAAGCGTGCTCTCGGCAATAATGGCGATACAGCTGGAGTGCCGGGGTTTCCATGGAGCCCACCGGCGTTTGCACGGCGAGTGGATACCTGTCGCCATAGCCGCTCCAGGTCACCAAAGCTGGTGAGCTGACGCTGGCAAAGTGCGGCAGCACATTGATCTGACCGTCTTCGCCACGTGCCTGGCCGGTGTTTGCGAGCAGCAGGGGGATGTTCTGGTGCTGGTAGCGCGAGAAGACATTGGCCAGCAGTTGACTGCCCTGGTGCGGGTCGCCGCGAGAGTGGTCGTGGCTGTAGAGCAGGTCGATGAAGAGCGCCGCGGGTTGATAGGCGAGCAAGCGCTTGAACAGTTTGCTCTGCTCGCTGTAAGGCATCGGCCAGTAGGTTTTGTTGCGTAGCAGGTAGGCGTCATCAATCAATACGACGACGATCTGTTGCTGTCCGCTGGGTCTGTAGTTGCTGGCAAAAATCCGATTGAGCCACTGGGCCGAAGCGGTTTCCGTCGAACTGGTGAGACCGAATGGGTCGAGCAGTGCCAGCAGCAGAATCATCATGCCAAGCAGGTACTGTCGCCAAGTGAAAATAACGAAAATAGCCAGCGTCCTTAAGTAAAACTTTCCCTTGATTGCGTTTTGATATCACGCGGGGCGAACCCTACTTTGCATCGCTGTGCTCAGTCAACATGGAACGCGCCGTGATGCTTATTCCAAGGAGAAAGGTCTTGGAGGCAGCGGTGGTATCCATCGTGAGTGGCATCTGGTAGCCAGAAACGGCTGCTCTTGGCCGAGCGCAGAAGTACATTCCCGCCCACGCGCTTCAACGCTGGGAACCCATAACGATGCGCTTTGGTTGTCCGAACCTTCGCCGCTTGCACGTCCGCCCGTTGGGTTTCGCTTCGCTCTAGCGGAACGCCGTCCGACGCACCGGGCAAGCCCTTTGGTTTCTTTCGGCGCTTGAGAAAGTGACTCGCCTGGGGGGCGAAACAGAAGCATCCGCAGAACGCGGCAGACAGCTTGGCTAAGGACGTTCTAGCAACACTTGACGCAGACATAGCCAATTCATTCGCTAAGGGCGGCGCAGCTGCCACATGGGATTCCGAATGGCAGGACTACGTCCTGCTTCGTGAATTAATTCGCCTCCACAGAAGGGCAAAGAGCTGTGCCCTACCGAATCGCCGTCACCTTGTCGTCCTTCGGCGGGGTCAGTTCTTCGATGCTGATTTTGCGCATGCGGAGCTTCTGAAGCTTGCCGGTCATGGCCATGCCGTAGGCGGTCTGCGCTTCGCTCATGTGCATCTCGTTGATCACCCGGGCATCACCTTGATCGCGTAGGTAGCGCAGGCCCTGATGCCTGACTAACAGCGCTTTGCGCGCGGGGAACCTGGTAACCGTGGCATCGAATGCCGCGCTTATGGTCATGGCGAGCAGATGCTTGTCCTGCCGTCCCTGGGCATAGCTCCGGTGATTCATGGATTTCCCTTCTTGTCTTTGTATGGGGCCGAGTACCGAGTTCGAGGCCTGTGAAGAGGCGCCAGGATCGTCAGCCCGCAATCATTTCAGCAGCCTGTTGCGTGGCTTCAGTGGTACGTGTTGCGAGCTTTCTCACTTCGTCTGCGACAACGGCAAAACCGCGCCCTGCATCGCCTGCCCGCGCGGCTTCGATGGCCGCGTTCAGCGCCAGCAGGTTGGTCTGGTTGGCAATGCCCTGGATGGTCGTGACGATACTGGTCAGCCTCGCAAGATTCTCCTGTATCAATTTATGTTGCTGTTCCTGGGTTCTGCGCAGTTCATGCTCCTTGTGGCTGGCATGGATGTCCGTCAACGCTCCCACCACCCTGAGCGGGGTGCCATCGCTCGTTCTCCTGGTCTGCCCGCGGGCGCGGAACCAGCGGTACTCCCCCGTTTTCCGTTTGAGCCGGTAAGTAATGTCGAACGGGGTTTTCCCCGTGCGATCACTGATATGCATCAGGAAGGCGTCCAGGCTGCGTTGCTTGTCTTCTGGGTGAAGGCGGGAGGACCAGCTGTCAAAGATGTCCGGGAATTCTTCGGCTGTCTCAAAGCCAAGGAGCCGCCGAAATTGGCTGGACCACCAAATGGAATTGTTCGGATTCGTAGGGTCTCCGGCAACGACCTGCAAATCCCAGAGCCCGTCATTGAGCATTTCTCGAGATATTTCGAAGCGGGTATCAATCACCTCGCGTTCCAGTTCGAGCAGCTTCAGGTCGTGCGTATCCCGGAATGAACCGGCAATCCGCAGGGCATGTCCGTGCTCGTCATACAGCGCCACTCCACACACCTGGAACCAGCGATACTCACCGGCCTTGGTGGCGAGGCGAAACTCCTCCTGAAAAACCGCCTGGCCGCTACGGCCGTTGATGTAGTCGGTGAAGGCAACCAGTGTGCGTTGTCGGTCCTGAGGGTGCAGCTGGTTGGTCCAGCTGCCCAGGCGGTCGGGGTAGTCGGCCTTGTCCTGATACCCCAGCAGCGAACGCATCTGGTCCGACCACCAGACGGCATTGCCGGGTTCTAGCAGGCCATGGGCCGGCAGGTCCATTTCCCAAAGGCCTTCCCTCACGCTTCGGCAAATCAGCCCGAAGCGCGACTGCAGGCGATCCAGTTCAGCGCTTGCGCGTTCCAGCTCGGCATTCCGGTTGCGCGCGTCCCGCTGGAGGTCGCTGCTGTCTTCCTTGAGGCGCTTGAGTTCATCCAGGCGCAGGGCCACGCCCGTCGCAACGCGGTGCACCAGCGCAGGGGCTGAATCCATGGCTGGCGCTGGAGTCTGTTCAGGAGATTCCAGCCATTCAGCGAGTGCGATCAGATATTCCCTGACCTTGATGGCATTGAAGAACAACATTCGCGATCTCCAGCCTCGGTTGGCGAAACCGAGTGTTCACCTAGTTACGAATCCCGGATGGGTCGGACGCCGCGTGGCAATGGATGACTTGTTACCGGCCTGGCACTGCTCCTGGCTCAGCGGGTTCGCCAGTCGGTGGATTGCTCGAACGCATGGGCCGCGCGGTAGATGTCGGCTTCGCCGAAGTGCTTGCCCACCAGTTGCAGGCCCATCGGCAGGCCATCGCGGATGGCGCAAGGAATCGACATCGCCGGATGCCCGGACACATCGAAGCCACAGGTGTTGCCAAGCATCTCGAAGGCGCGGCCAAGGTAGTCCGGCAGTGCGGCATCCGGGCTTGGCAGAGGCGTCGCCCTGATCGGCAGAGTGGGCATCAGCAGCAGGTCATAACGTTCGAACAGACCGTCGTAGGCCTGGCGCAGTTGCCTCGCGAGGTTCTGTGCCTTGCCGTAATAGCGGCCCTGGTACTGGCGGTTCAGGTACTCGCCCAGGATCATCGTCGTCTTGACCGTGTCCGGGAGGCTGTCTGCCTGGCCCCGCCAGCGCGCATGGTGTTCCATCATTCCAGTCAGGTAGAGGCCGCGCCAATTGAAGCCGTGGCTGTTGCCTTTCATCATTTGCTGGTTGGCGCCTTCGGCTGCGATGGCCAGCCAGATGACCGGACCGAGGGCGTGCATGGGCAGGGATACCTCTTCGACCGTTGCGCCGAGGGCACGGAAAACCTCGCTGGCCTCCAGCACCGACTGGTTCACGACCGCTTCCGCGTTGGCCAGGCTGAACCCTTCCTTGAGAACGCCGATCCGCATGCCGGCGATGCCGCGCGACAGTGTCTCCACGTAGCCGCCGGCCTGTGTCAGGTTCGACTGACGGGGGTCGAGGCCGTCGGCGCCAGCCAGAACCTCCAGCATCAGCGCGTTGTCCCGGACGTCGGCGGTAATCGGTCCCAGGTGGTCGAGGGTGTTTTCGATGGGCATGGCGCCGGTATAGGGCACCAACCCGTGGGTTGGCTTCATGCCGTACACGCCGCAGAAGGAGGCGGGGATGCGTACCGAGCCGCCCTGGTCACTGCCGACGGCAAGGTCCACTTCGCCCGCGGCGACGAGCACAGCGCTACCCGAAGAGGAACCGCCCGCGGAGTAACCATGACGATGTGGGTTGTGAACCGGACCGCTGGCCGCGGTATGGGAGCCGCCGGAGAAGCACAGCGCTTCACAGACTGCCTTGCCGGCGATGGTTGCGCCGGCATCCAGCAGTCGCGTGACGACGGTGGCGTCGACTTCGGGCAGATAGCCATCGAGGGTGAAGGTACCGTTGAGCATGGGGAGCCCGGCGACGCCGATGTTGTCCTTGATCGCGACGCGTTTGCCAGCCAACGGGCCATGGGCCGCGCCGCGGATGTCCGACTTGCATTGCCAGGCGCCATAGCGGTTTTCTTCGGCACCCGGCACTCGAACGCCTTGCCGTGGGTAGCGGACTTCGGGAAGAAAGTCCGGAAGGGCGTCGAGTTGGTCATACGCATCGAAGTTGCCTTGTAGCGCTACCTGGTAATCCTCTATCTGCGAAGCACTCAAGGTGATGCCGAGGGAGGCGGCGATCTCACCGAGTTGGTCATTGCTGGGTCTGAGAATGGACATGCTGCGTCCTCGTGGAATTCTGTGCTGAAAAAAGGTGCGACGAGCGACTCACAGGGGTGTGCGCCTATTGCCTGCCTCGTCGCACCGCAAAGCTGTTCGTCAGGCCAGGAGCAGATAGCCGCCGAACAGGTCGACCACCACCGTTCCCGCGTCCGCTTCATCGCCCCAGAGCTCCTGGGTCGTGAACTGGACGTGATAGGTGGGTTCGGACGGACTCGAACGGCCATGGCCGACCGCGTCGGGGAACGGCCATTCATGGGTAGTGCGGTGCACCACCACACCGCGTTTACCGCGGACATAGCCGGGCATGCGGATATGCCCGGAGACGAACTCGTCACGCACCAGCACCTGGTCGCCCACCTGGAACGGCCTGGCGGGAGGCCTGGCGTCACGCCCTGCGCCCAAGGGCAGGGCCAGCGGGTATGCCCCGCCGGCCAGCTCCTCGAGGCGTTGCTGCTGGAGCGCACCCTTCTCGACGAACAAGGACGCCACGCCGACGATGATCCTGTCGTAGTAGCTGGACGCCAGGTACTGGCGAGGCTCCATGCGTTCGATCGCATGGCGGAGTTCGTCGACATTGAACAGGCCGAGTTCCGCGGCCCCGAGGAAGAGCAGGCTGTAGCCGAGGTTTTCCCAGTCTTCGTGGAATACCGGCTTGTAGCTCAGTGAGTTGGCGGTGTGCTGTACCCGGCTGAAGCCCTGGACGCCGCCGAGGTCATGTATGCCATCCATTTTTCATTCACTCGCTGCAGATGAAGGGAGTAGTGGCCGCGGGGTTCACGCTTGGTCCGCGCGACTGCCGTTTACTGGAACTTCAGGGCGGGCGATGCCGATCAGCACGTCCTTGGTGACGAGCGAGGCCAGCTCTTGCTCCGTCCAGCCTTCCGTGCCTGCCGGCCGGAAGGGCAGGACCATATAGCGGGTTTCGGCGGTGGTATCCCAGACCCGGATTTCGACCTCCGGCGGCAGGTCCAGGCCCATTTCACGAAGGACCGTGCGCGACTCCCGCACTACCCGGGCGCGGTACTCGAAGCTTTTGTACCAATCCGGCGGCAGGCCGAGTACGGGCCAGGCGGTGCAGGAACAGAGGGTGCAGACGATGACGTTCTGCAGCGTCGGTGTGTTCTCCAGCGCGACGATGTATTCCCCCTGCACGCCGGTGTAGCCGAATTGGTCGCATGCGGCGGTACCGTCGCGCAGGAGCAGTTCGCGGTAGGCGGGGTCTACCCAGGCCCTTGCCACGACTCGCGCGCCATTGGCCGGGTCGAAGTCGTTCTCCATGATCTCGGTGAACTTCTCGATATAGCCTTCGGGTATCAGCTCCCGCTCTACGAGAGCGTTTTTCAAGGCGACGGCGCGGGCGCCTGCCGACGCCGCTGCCTTGCTCGGGGTGTTACTCATGATCGTTCTCCTCTTGGCGAATCACCGAGCGCTTCAGGCTCCGCGCATCAGTCCGGTGTCGGCGTGGCAGTTGATGTATTCGTAGCGCTGGTCTTCGGCGCGCAACACGCTCACTTCGTGGTAACCCTTCCACTTGAGCTCGGCCTGGAGCGTTTGCACCATGCGCATGAAGGTCCCGAAGATCTCGATGTGGGTGGGATGGGATTCGGACCAGCGCTCGAGGTGCGCCAGGGAGCGCCAGTGGCTGACCGAAAAACTTTTCTCCAGAGGTTGTCCGCTGGCGTCGATGTGCTGCATGTAGCGATTGCTGTAGCAACCGACGGGCAGGCCTTCATCGCGCAGGAAGTTCATGCCTTCGCGCAGTACCGGCTCCATCTCGCCGAGATACAGCTCGCGTTCCTTGTCGACCGTTTCGCTCCAGTCCTGTCCCGAGCGGATCACCGTCAGGTTTTCATGGCCCTTGATCACGACGCGGGACGGCCTCTCATCGGCTACCAGCGCACCTGCCGGCGCCATCGCATCGGTCTGGGACAGCGGAATCCGGTCGCGCATGCCGCCCCAGTAGCCATGTTCCTGAATCTCGTCGCTGCGGGTCCCCATGACGACGCCCACACCCACCAGGCCTTCTGGCATGGCGTAGAGCGTCTCGAAGCGCTCGACGCCCGGCGTCAGGATCTCGCGGAAGTAACCCAGGCCATCGCTGCCGCGCGCATCGGAGCCCCACCAGTCGGCGACCTGTGGGTTGGCTTCCCAGCGGGCGAGGGCAGCAGGATCGTCCCAGTAGGCGATGGCGAGCATGTTGTCGTAGCCGGCGGCATCCACGTAGTGGGAAAGGTCATGGTGCTGGGGGCCGTCGCCCAGGGCGAAGCTGGCCACGATCTGCCGCAGGGCCGCGCACGCCGCACCCAGCTGGCCCTCGCCTTTGGACTGGACGCCGAAGTAGCCCATCACGAACTGAGTGATTGAAGCGTCGGCGCGTCCCACCCAAGCCGGGAAGGGTGGGGTGTAGCCGTCGTCGATGCGCCGGTTGCGGGTACGTGGGCACATCAGATGCTTGTCGATTGCTGATTCCATGGTTTCCTCACAGTTTTTCAATGGCGTTGGCCGCCAATGCGCGCCGGTATGGCGCCTGGCTTGTTCTTGTTGGTGGTGCGAGCGAGGTCAGAACACCCGCGCGTAGCGAAGATTCATGCGGAAGTCTTCTCGCGGGCCGTTTTCGACGGAAAGGTCTCGGCCCAGCTGGATCTGCAACTGGTCCGTGGGGGTGAAGAAGCGGGTGGCGGTGAGACGGAAATTGGTGGTGCGCATGGCGTTGTCCAGGTCGACGCCATCGACCTCGGCTTCTCCACCCCAGGTCTGTCCGAAGCCGACGCCGAGCGAGGTTGCCGGGTCCGGCATGTAGCGCCCCATCAGCTGCGCGGCATAGGACGTCTCCTGCTTGAGGGTGGTCGAGCCGGGGCCGTAATCGTCGTTGTCGCCGTACCAGATCGCGTCGCCAACCAGATCCACAGCCCACTTGTCGCTGAAGTGCTTGATGTAGGCCGTCTGGAAATCGACCTTCCAGCGGTTCTCACCGAGGTTGATCGGATCGTCCTTGTCATAGCTGCCGGTGGGCACGTACAGGTAGGCGTTGAGGCTGAAGGTGTCGCGGGCGCTGTTGAGCAGGAACTTGATCGGTGCCGTCAGGATCAGGTCGCCGGTGCCGCTGGCATCGCCGAGCGGCGAAGCGTCGCCGCCGCTGGACACGTTGCCGAAGGGCAAGAGGAACTGCGGGTCGATGGTGACTGTGTCACTCAATTGGTAGACGTGCAGCAGGCGGAGGATGCCGATATCGGAAGTGAGGTTGAAGTCGGAGCTGGCCTCGTGACCGCGGACGCGCAGGGAGTCGGTAGTCGCATGTTGGTAGTAGACCACGCCGATGGTGGCGCCGGCGGGGTATTGCTCGTAGTCACCCGGCGCCACCTCCGCGGCGAGGGTGGAGAAGGAAACGCCGATCAGCGTCAGACTTGCCAGTAAGGATTTCTTAAGTTCGGGAAGCGTCAGTCTTATTGTTTTCATTGTGTCTGCCTTGCTCGGAAAAGCCCTCGACGGGGCAAGTTGAGTCCTTGACCTTCCTGGTCTCTCGTCAGGTCGTGGTTGGCGAAGAGGCGACTTCCGGCGGCCATCGCTCAGGCCGTGGGTGTTTGTCGCTGACTCAAGGATGAGGCCGTCGCGCACTGGGCTTCTTGGCTGAATCGGAAGCAAAAATGTGCTCAGACGGCCCTTCCGTCGCAGACCCTGGCAAGTGCCTGGAGGCTGTTGTATGAATTGCCCTAAGGCATCTGCCGGCAGTCGCGCATGGAGGGCTCCGCTTCGCATCGCGGGGTCCCGACGGTCAGGACAGGGAAGGGCAGAGCGGGCTAGGGAACCATCCTGAAAAAAATTCAATAAGAGGGGTGCAGTGCAATTGGTCAGCGAATCTCGCGGGCACTCAAAGGCTATTCCGCAACCCGGCGGCAAATCGCTGCCAGGTACCGACTGGTCGAGCGAAAGCGTTGACCTCACGACGCAACACAACTCGTTCAGCGAGCGGGTGGACTACTGGCGGGAAATGATCCTGCGGTTGTTCGCCGACGTGGAAATCGGCGCGATCCCGAACCCGGAGTTCTTCGGCAAGGTCCGCTCGCAGAAGTGCGAACTCCTCCGCGTCAGCGACGTCGGCGCCGCGGCGCAAGCCGTCAATCGCCGGCATTTGCAGCCCAGGTGCAAGGAAGAAGACAAATACTTTGCGGTGCTGATGCTTCAAGGCACCGAACACCTGGAACAGGATGGCAACCGGGCGGTGATCAGACCCGGCGATTTCTCCATCTACGACGCCACGCGGCCGCATTACCTGACGTTCGAAAATGACTGGCGGCAGATCATCGTCAGCGTGCCGCGAACCTGCCTCAACGAGCTGGTGGTGGATATGGAATATCGCACCGCGACGCGAATATCGACCGACAGTCCGGTGGGCAGGGTCATGCGCTCGTTCCTGGAAAGCCTCAACTCGCAGATCGGCCAGTTCACGCCTGCGGAAATGGCCCGGCTGTCCGAGTCGATCACCCATCTCATCACGCTGACCCTCGGCCATCTCCAGCCCATGGACCCCGAGCACTCGCGCTCGCAGGCGCTGACCCTCACGCGGGTCAAGGTCTACATCAACGACAACCTTGGCAATCCTGCCTTCAGCGCGCAGCAGGTCTCCCTGGCAACGGGGCTCTCCGTTCGATACATCAACAAACTGTTCGAGCAGGAGGGTGTTTCCCTTATGCGCTATGTGCTGCGCCGACGGCTGGAGCGCTGCGGCAGGGACCTTCTCAATCCGGTCAACGCCGCGACTCGAGTATCCGACATTGCCTTTCGCTGGGGCTTCAACGACCTTTCCCACTTCAGTCGGGTGTTCCGGGAGTTCTATGGTTTGGCGCCCAGGGAGTGGCGAGAAGTTCAGCTTAGGCGGTGATTGGCGCGCACTTCCTTGTCGCGATTTCTCCGAGCATTCCATCGCTGATGACTAGTTCATGCCGGCTGTTTTCTGCCAAGAGCAAGTAGGTGCAAATGACCGCTTCTCGCCGATCGCAGAAGTACATTGCGACCCATGTGCGTCAAAGTGGGGAAACCGATATCGATGTGTTCGAGCAAAAAACTCAGTAAGCGTCCTCCATGCCATCGTCGATCTCAATGCCCAGTTCGCGCGTCTGTTTGACCAGGCCCGCGCGGGCATCCGGCAAGTTGAGCAGGGCGAGTTTGCGCACTGCGGCCACTTCGGCCTCGGTGTAGGGCGGGTAGATGCCCGCTGCACACTGCTGAGGCGGGGTCGCCGCACGTCAGTGTCTCGGTCGCGCCTGGCCGTCGTTCACTATCGCAACCCGCTATGGCCGGCATGCGCCTCTGATTTTGGCGTGGGTTGGCGGGCCTCCCTAGAGTCGCGGAGGGAGCGCCTGTCCGTTCACACCAACAAGACCAGAACGAGCCTTTACATGCCCAGCTTCCGCCTCAGCGCCATCGCCCTGGCGCTTTTCCTGTCCGGCGGCGTCCATGCCGACCAGCCCGCTGCCGGCAAGCCTGCCACCGAGTTCACCCGCACCCTCAACCAGGACAGGCTCGAGCGCCTGCCGTTCGCCGACAAGGCTGATTTCGAGAATGCTCGCCGGGGGCTGCTCGAGCCCTTCAAGGGTGTCGTCGAAAATGCCGATGGGCTGCCGGTTTGGAACCGCAAGGCCTACGACTTCCTGGATGGCAGGGATGCCCCGGCCAGCGTCAACCCCAGCCTCTGGCGAATGGCGCAGTTGAACAACATCGCCGGTCTGTTCCAGGTACGCGAACGCATTTACCAGGTGCGCGGGCTGGACCTGTCGAACATGACGATCATCGAAGGCGACAGCGGGCTGATCCTCATCGACCCGCTGATCAGTACCGAACCCGCTTAGGCCATTGCTTGTTCTGTGGGGGCGAATTCATTCTGCTTGGCGATTGAAATGGCTATGCCTGCATTAGGTGTTGTAGGCAGCTGCATTGCCCGTAGGAGCTGGCTCTTGGCCCGAGGGTGAATTTGCAGCAGCAGATAACACAGACGTAGCGAGTGAAATCGCCCCTACAACGACGCCTGGCCGACCCATCCTGGGCAATCAGGTGCTTGCATTGAGCGGTACAGTGTAAGCAGGCGCAGCACGTAGCCGAGCTTGATCGAGGTCGGACCCAGCATCGTCAAAAGGTGCGCCAGTACCAGCGCACCGATCGACAGGTAGGCGTCAAGGAAGTAGGCCAGAAGGACCCCGATTGCGAGCATCGCCGTGCCGCCTGCCAGCAGATGGGTGGAGATTTTCAGTACGCGCCCGGGTGATTCGAAGAAGGCCAACATGGCCGCTTCCCTCTACAGAAGCAGGCTCGGCTGGCTTCCGTCACGAGGTGACGGAAGCCAGGGTTGGATGAGGGCTCAGGCCACCGGAATCATTGGGTCAGCGGCTGCCAGGGCGGTGCTGCGATCAGCTGCCGGGGGTAGATCCAGATGCCGTTGAACTGGCTCTTGAGCTCCTTGGCCCGCTGTTTCAGCAGCTTGACCTGGCGCTCTGCGGCAACGGCCCCTGTGCCGCCTCTCCGGCGAACTGTTCAGAGTTCTGGCCTGCATCGAGCTGCTGCATGCGCCCTACAAGGGTGGCGCACCGGCCGTCGCGAACTTCATGGCTCGCTCGTGCCGCTATCCTGCCTGAAACGCGCTCCGTAGGCGTTCGCCGGCAACCGACTGATGCCATCGGCGCGCAACCGTGAACGCAGTGTGCCGGTTTGTGGCTGGGTGCGATAAAGACCGCGTTTTTGCAGTTCCGGCACGATCAGTTCGGCGAAGTCGTTCAGGGTACCGGGGCTGATCAGCGGGTTGAGCATATAGCCGGTGGTGCCGGAAATCCGCGCGTGCTCTTCGATCCGTTCCGCCACCTGGGCAGGTGTGCCGACCAGAATCAGGTCGGTGCCGCGGGTGAGCCGGGTGAAGCGCTGGCGCACGTCGCCAGCGGTCAGGGGCTTGCCGCTGCCATCGGGGCGCATCACATAGGAGGTCATGCCTTCGGTGTGGGTGGTTAGCGGTTCATTGTCGGCATAGCGATCGATGTCGATGCCGGTGTCACCTGCATAGCTGACCAGTTGAGCCTGCAGGTGGTAGTTGCTTTGCAACTCGTCGTACTTCCGCTGCGCTTCGATGGCGGTCGGTGCGGTGACGATCCGCAGCACGGTAAGGGATTTCACGTCATCGGCGGCGCGACCGTTGGCTAATGCCTGGCGGGCGATGTCTTCGAGTCCGGCTCGGATCTCCAGTGGGTCGGATTTGGCGGTGAAGATTAGCTCGGCATGCTTGGCGGCGAACTGCCGCCCCCGGCCCGACCATCCGGCCTGGATCAGCAGCGGGCTGCGCTGGGGCGAGGGCGCTGTCAGGTGTGGGCCAGCGACGCGATAGTACTCGCCTTCATGGTCGATAAGACGTATCCGTTCGCCGCGGGCGAAGCGCGGGCCAGCCTTGTCGGCGACCACGGCATCGTCGGCCCAACTGCCTTCCCAGAGCTTGTAGACCACGTCCATGAATTCCTCGGCGCGCTCGTAGCGATCGTCGTGGCGGATCATCTGCTCCAGGCCGAAGTTGCGCGCGGCACTGGTGAGGTACGAAGTGACGATATTCCAGCCAATACGCCCGCCAGTCAGGTGATCCAGCGTGCTGAAACGCCGTGCGTGGCTAAACGGGTGCTCGTAGGTGGTGCTGACCGTTGCGCCGAAGGCCAGGTGTTCGGTGATGGCGGCCAGCGCCGGGATATGCAGCAACGGGTCGTTGGCAGGCGCTTCCACGGCCCATCTCAGTGCCGCGTCATGATTGCCGCCGTAGACGTCGTACAAGCCCAGTACGTCGGCGAAGAAGAACAGACCAAGGTTGGCCTGCTCGGCGATGCGTGCCTGGTTCGACCAGAACTTCAGGGTGTTGATGCCCAGGCGTTCATCGGCCGGGTGCGTCCACAGGCTTGGCGCGCCGCCGCAGCCGACGCTGGCTTGTTCGTAGAGGCCGAAAAGCAGGGGAGTGGGATCGGACATGGTGATTCTCGTTTGGCGGGTTCAAAGTCTGGCCGGCAGCACTGCCGGCGTCAGAGGGGGAAGGCCGGTGCATGACGGCTAGCGCCGTTCCTGGAATCCTCTGCCGTAGTGCCGCTCCAGGCGCGCCTGTATCAGTTCCAGACCGATCGACAGCAGCCAGTAGATGACGGCTGCGGTGGTTAATAGCTCGATGTAGCGATAGGAGGAGCGGCCGTAGGACTGGGCGAGGAACATGATTTCCCACACGCCCATCACCGAGACCAACGACGAGTCCTTGAGCATGGAGATGAACTGGTTGGTGGTGGGCGGCAGGATGGTGCGCATGGCCTGCGGCAGGACGATGCGCCAGAAGATCACGCTGCGCCGCATGCCCAGCGCCAGGGCAGCCTCACGCTGCCCCCTGGCTACGCCGAGTATGCCGGCACGGAAGATCTCGCTCAGGTAGGCACCGTAGTTCAGCGACAGGGCGAGGATGCCGGCGGTGATCGCTCCGGGTACCAGGCCCAACTGCGGCAGGCCCAGGTAGATAAGCAGGATCTGGATCAGCAGGGGCGTGCCACGGAAGAACGAGGCGTAGAAGGTGGCGATGCCGAAGGCCACGGCGCTGGACGACAGGCGTGCGAGGGCGGCGAGAAAACCGAGCAGCACCGAGACGATGATCGAACATAGGCTGAGAAAAAACGTCAGCGCCGCGCCCTGCAGAAAGCCATTCGGCCCCAGGCGGATGCCTACCAGGTTCGGCCACTTGTCGACGATCACCGAGAACTTCAGATCGAAGGTCAGGAAGAAGGTGACGCACAGCGCCAGCAAGGCCGCCCAAGTCAGGTAGAGGCGTACGCGAAAGCTGAAGAGGCGTGGCAGAGCAGGCAAAATGCCGGCCGCGAGGCGCGGCGGGCGTGGAGGTTGGGGAAAGACGGTCATTGGCTGATATCGGCGCCGATCCATTTCTGCGAGATCTTCGCCAGGGTGCCGTCCTGCTTCAGCGCCGCAAATATCTCCACCAGCTTGGCGTCCCACTGCGGGTCACCTTTCTCGGTTGCCACGGCATTGGGCTCGCCATACAGCACCTCGCCGGTAACCTTGAAGCGCGGATCGGCGGCGATGCGCTCCTTGGCGGTCACCAGGTTGGTGACCATGGCGTCCAGGCGCACGCCCGCGCCGATGGCGAGGTCCTGGAAGGCTATGGTCTCGTTGTCATAGGGAGCGATCTGCACCTGCTCGAAGGGGTAATCGATCTTCTGGTCTTCGGCTCCGTCGATGACCAGATCCTTGCGCAGGTAGCTCTCGTAGGTGGAGGCGGTGATCACGCCTACCTTCTTGCCGTTCAGATCCTGACCCTTCTGGATACGTTCATCCTTGGCGTTGACCACGATGACCGCCGGCGAGGCGTAGTAGTTGAGCGGGAAATTGAAAACTTCGGCACGCGCCTGGCTCGGGGTCATGGAGCAGATGCAGACGTCATAACGGCCACTCCAGCGGCCGGCGGCGATTACGTCCCAGGAGGGTGTTTCCAGGCGCAGGTTGACGCCAAGGCGTTCGGCCACGGCTTTGGCGATATCCACGTCGAAGCCGTCGAGCTGGTTCTGTTCATTGAGGAAGGAAAAGGGCGGGTAGTTTTCCATCAGTACACCGACCACCTCGCCGCGCTGCTGGACGCGATCGAGGACGGGGCCGGCAAGGGCACTGGAGCAGGTCGTGATCAGGGCGAGACCCAGGCTAAGCAGATTGCGTTTTTTCATTGCATCTCCGATGCGTGTTTTGAGTGGGGTGAGGAATCAGGCGCGGTGATTGAGGCACTTGGCCAATCGATCACCACTGAATTGAATGAGGCTGACCAGTACGACCAGGGCGACGATCACGGTCAGCATCACCTGGCTGTCGAAGCGCTGGTAGCCGTAGCGGTAGGCCAGGTCGCCCAGGCCGCCAGCTCCGATGGCACCGGCCATGGCGGAGGAGTTGATCATCGTCACCAGGGTGATGGTGAATCCACCGACGATGCCCGGCAGGGACTCCGGCAGCAGCACGTGCCAGACGATGTGCCAGCGCCTGCAGCCCATGGCCTGGGCAGCTTCGATCAGACCGTGGTCCACCTCGCGCAGGCTGACCTCGGCGATGCGCGCGAAGAACGGCGTGGCCGCGATGGTCAGCGGCACCACGGCGGCCCCTACGCCATAGGTGGTGCCGACGATCAGGCGGGTGAAGGGGATCAGCGCCACCATCAGGATCAGGAATGGAATCGAACGGAACATGTTGACAATCGCGCCCAGCACCTGGTTGAGCCGAGGCGCCTCGAACAGGCCGCCCTTGCTACTGGTTACCAGGAAGACCGCCAGGGGGATGCCTGCAAGCAGGGCGATCAGCGATGACGTGCCGACCATCAGCAGGGTGTCCAGCAGACCTTGCCAAAGACGCTCAAGCAGTAGCGGCATAACCCAGTACCTCCAGGTGATCGGCCAGTTGCCGGGCGTTGTCGATCAGCGTGTCGTGAGCGAAGGGCGATTCGCGGACTGCGAGGATCAGATGGCCGACGGCGTGGCCCTGGATGTGTTCGAGGCTGGCGTCGAGCAGCGTGACGCGACCGCCCAATGCCGCGCTCAGGGCCGGCAGATCCGGTTCCAGGCCGTTGCCGGCGAAGTGCAGGCGCAGTGCCAGTTCGTCCCCGGCGTCGAGGCGTTCGCTGCGCAGGCGCTGCTCGATGCGCGCTGGCAGGGTGTGCTGCAGTGGGGCGAGAAGGGTGCGTGTGACCTCATGGCGGGGCGTGCCGAATACGCGCCAGACCGGCCCTTGCTCAACCACTTCGCCTTGTTCCAGCACCACCACGCGGTCGCAGATTTCGCGGATCACCGCCATCTCGTGAGTGATCAGCACCACGGTCAGGTCCAAGCGTTGGTTGATCTCGCGCAGCAGGCCGAGGATGGCCTGGGTGGTCTCCGGGTCCAACGCGCTGGTGGCTTCGTCGCACAGCAGAATCTGCGGGTCATGCACCAGCGCGCGGGCGATGCCTACGCGCTGTTTCTGCCCGCCGGAGAGTTGCGCAGGGTAGGCCTTGTGTTTGTCCTGCAGGCCGACCAGTTCGAGCAACTCGCGCACTTTGCGCTGGCGCGCTTCGCGCGGCACGCCGGCTACCTTGAGTGGCAGCTCGACGTTCTGCCACACGGTCTTGGCCGACATCAGGTTGAAGTGCTGAAAGATCATGCCGATGCGGCGGCGCAACGCTACCAACTGATCTTCGCTGTAGAGGGCGATGTCGATGCCATCGATCAGCACTCGACCGCTGCTGGGTTGCTCCAGGCGATTGATGCTGCGCAACAGCGAGGACTTTCCCGCGCCGCTGCGACCGATGATGCCGAATACCTCGCCGCGATGGATCGAGAGGTCGATGTCGCGCAGGGCCTGTACGGGTCCCTGGGCGCCTTCGTAGGTCTTGGCCAGGCGGTCGAAGCGCAGGTGCACGTCGACATCCTGGCTGGCCTGGACGGCCTGTTGCAGATGGGGGTCGAAACCGCTCATGTCAGCTTTCCCAGCCCGGCTGGTAGAGCTTGCCGTGGGCCTTGTCCAGGGCAGCGCGAACGGCCGGCGAGTGCTGGTAGATGTCGATGAACTTGAGCAGGCGGGTGTCCTTGGCCTTCTGGGGCTGAGCGACGAACTGGATGATGTACTCGGGGTTGTCCAGGCCGTCGAATAGCAGCGCGGAGGCTGGATCGAAGGTGTTGGCAAGGCGGATGTAGGCGGGATAACCCTGCACTACGTCGACTTCTTCGTAGGCGCGCACCAGTTGCACGGCCTCCAGTTCGATGATGCGGATGTTCTTCGGGTTGGCGGTGATGTCCTCGCGGGTGGCTTTGTAGCCTACGTCCGGCTTGAGCTCGATCAGCCCGGCCTTGCGCAGCAGTTGCAGGCCGCGCCCGCCGTTAACCGGATCGTTGGCGATGGCCACGGTGGCGCCGTCCGGCAGACTGGCGAAGTCCTTGTAAGTTTTCGAGTACAGACCGACGTTGTTGAGCACGCCGCGCGCCACCGGCACCAGGTCGTAGCCGCCTTCCTTCTTGGCATTTTCAAGGAAGGGGATGTGCTGGAAGTAGTTCACGTCGATGTCGCCGTTGGCCAGGCTGACGTTGGGGGCGATCCAGTCGGTGAACTCGATCAGCTCCACATCTAACCCCTGCTTTTCCGCTTCGGCCACGGCCACTTCCAGCGGTGGGGCGAAGGCGGCGGTGGTGCCCAGCTTGAGGACGGGGTCGGCCTGGGCCAGCGTACTGGTAGCGAGCAGGGTACCGAGGGTCAGGGATTTCAGGGTCTTGAGCATTATGGGCGTCCTTGTTGTGGGTCAGAGCAGGCTCAACGCGGCAGTGCTGAAGCCATGCAGATCGTGGCGGATGGCTTTATCCCGATGCATGCGCTGGGGGTCGCGCCAGTTGGCACCGGGGTGATTGGCTGGCAGGCGCGGACCGTGGCCGAACAGCTTGTGGCGAAGGGCACCGTCTGCGTAGGCGGTCTTGTAGCGGCCACGGCTTTGCAGCTCGGGAATCACCAGGTCGATGAAGGCGGCGTAGCTTTCCGGGGTGACGATACGGGTCAGGTTGAAGCCGTCCAGGCCGGTGGCGTCGATCCAGGCGATCAGTTGTTCGGCCACCTGGCCGGGCGAGCCGACCACCAGCGTGTAGCGGCCGCCGAGGGCGTGCTGTTCCAGCAGGTGACGCTTGGTCCAACCTCTGAAGGTCTTGACCACCGATTCGATGGCGTTGGTCTTCTGCGCATGGATCGGCTCGTCGAGGCCGAAGGTGGCCAGGTCGATTCCGGTGGAGCTGGAGAAATGCGCGATGCCGGCCTCCGGGCTGGCATAGCGCAAGTACTCGGCGTGCTTGTCGCGAGCTTCCGCCTCGGTGGGCGCGACGATCACGCTGATGCCCATGAACACCTTAATCGAGTCGGCTTCACGCCCTGCCGCTACAGTGCTGGCGCGCACGTTGTCGACTTGGGCACGTACCGCCTCGTGGCTGTTGCCGCCGATGAACACGCACTCGGCATGCTGCCCGGCGAAACGCAGGCCACGTGCCGACGAGCCAGCCTGAAACAGCAGCGGTGTGCGCTGTGGTGACGGCTGGCACAGGTGATAGCCCTCTACCTGGTAAAACTCACCCTGGTGCAGCACCTTGTGCACCTTGCCCGGTTGCGCGTAAAGGCGCCGCTCGCGGTCGGCGAGCACGGCGTCGTCCTGCCAACTGCCTTCGAGCAATTTGTAGAGCACTTCCAGGTACTCGTCGGCCTGGTCGTAGCGGCGGTCGTGCTCGACCTGCTGACGCAGACCCATGGCTTTCGCCGCGCTGTCGAGATAGCCGGTGACGATGTTCCAGCCGACTCGGCCCTGGGTCAGGTGATCGAGGGTGGAGAGGCGCCGGGCGAAGATGTATGGCGCCTCGTAGGTCAGGTTGGCGGTCAAGCCGAACCCGAGGTGGCGAGTGGCCCCGGCCATGGCGGAAACCAGCAGCAAAGGGTCGTTGACCGGCAACTGGATGGCCTCCTGCAAGGGCAGGTCGATGCCGTTCTGGTAGACGTCGTAGACCCCGAGGATGTCGGCGATAAACAGCCCGTCGAACAACCCGCGCTCGAGCAGTTGAGCCAGGTCGGTCCAGTAGCTCAACTGGTTGAAGTTCACCGACTCATCGCGCGGATGCGTCCACAGGCCGTGGTGGATGTGCCCCACGCAGTTCATGTTGAAGGCGTTGAGAAGTATCTGCCGGGCGGCCATCAGATCGTCCCCCGGCGCGGCGGCAGGCGCTCGTTGAGGCTGTAGTCGCCGATTGCGTGATATTTCCAACGGACTGGGTCGTGCAGGGTGTGGGTGCGGGCGTTGCGCCAGTGGCGGTCGAGGCCGTACTCGGCGAGGGTGGCGCGACTGCCGGACAGTTCCAGTAGTTTGCTGGATACCAGCAGCGACACTTCCGTGCTGATTGCACGGGCCTCGGCCACGGCGATCGAGGCAGCCGCCACACTCTGCGCATTGGGCTCGGCTTGGGCGTGGTCGACGAAATCACCGGCACGTTCCAGCAGCGCCTCGGTGGCGTGCAGGCGGATCACCAGGCGACCGACTTCCTGCTGAGTCAGCGGATCGTCGCTGGCCTTGTCGATGCCGGCGTCGATCCAGGGGCGCGACTTTTGGCGCACGAAGTTCAGCAGGTCCTCGTAGGCTGCGCGGGCAATACCTGTGTCGATAGCAGCGTGCAGCAGTTGTGCCAGTGGGCCAACGGTGGTCGGGCGGTCGAAGGCACTCTGGAAGGGCACCACATCCTCAGCGGCTACCGGCACGTTGTCGAGAGTCACCGATCCGCTACCGGTGGTGCGCTGGCCAAAGCCGCTCCAGTCGTCGATCACCTGCAGGCCGGGCGTCTGGCGCGGGATGAAGGCCAGTTGTCCACGACCTTCGTCGTCTACGGCAAGCGTGGGAATGCGCTGGGCGTAAAGAGCTCCGGTGGCGTAAAACTTGCGCCCGTTGACGCGGTAGTGCGCGCCGTCTCGACTCAGGCGGGTGTTGCGATCCAGTGCGGTCTTGGTGCCGAGTTCGGCCAGGGCATTGCCGAAGCGGCGCCCGGCCAGAACTTCGCCGTAGAGGCGACGCTGCTGCTCGGCGTTGCCGTTGACCCGCAGCACTTCCAATGCATAGAAGTGGTTCTGCGGAATCTGCCCCAGCGACGCATCGGCTTGGGCGATGCGGGCGATTACCCGGGCCAGGGTGACATTGGAAACACCGGCGCCGCCAAAGGATTTCGGTACGCTGATGCCCCACAGGCCGGAGTGGCTGAACAGCTCCAGTTCGGTATGCGGCAGACGCCGTTCACGATCGCGCTCGGCGGAGCCGGGGCTCAGTACTCGGGCCAGGGCTGCGGCCACGTCCAGGGCTTCGGCGTCGCTGCGAATCAGCGTCGCCGTGGAAGTCAAAGGTGCGTTCATGGCTCAGATCCAGGAATGACGGGCAGGGTGGCGATGGTTGAGGTGCCAGGCACCGACGGCGTGGTACTTCCAGCGCACCGGGTCATGCAGGGTATGGGTGCGGGCGTTGCGCCAATGGCGGTCGAGGCCGAACTCGGCGAGGGTGGCGCGGCTGCCGGCCAACTCCAGCAGTTTTTCACTGGCCTGCAGGCTGAGCTCGGTGCTCAGCACCTTGGCTTCGGCCACGGCAATAGACGCCCGAGTGGCAGCATCGGCATCGATAGGCGCGGCGGCCACTTCGTCAAGCACCCGCCCGGCCCTGTGCAGCAGCGCTTCGGCGGCGTGCAGTTCGACCTGCAGGCGCCCGATGTCGGCGATCACGTAAGGGTCGTCACCGGCCTGGTCCACCTTGGCGTCGATCCAGGGGCGTGCCTTGTGGCGCACGAAGTCCATGGTGTCACGTAGCGCGCCATCGGCGATGCCCAGGTCAATGGCGGCCTGGATGAGTTGTGAAAAGGCGCCCTGGATGCTGGGTTTGTCAGCCAGCGTCCAAAGTGGGATGAGGTTGTTCTCGTCGACCTCCACCTCGTTGAGCAGCACGGTGCCGCTGGCAGTGGTGCGCTGGCCGAAACCGGACCAGTCATTGACGATGCGAAGGCCTGGGCGACCACGCTGGATGAAAGCCAGCCAGAGGCGGCCCTGTTCGTCCAGCGCCTTGGCTGCAATCCAGTGAGCGAACAGGGCGCCGGTGGAATAGAACTTCTCGCCACTGAACAGCCAGCGACCATTTTCCTGACGCAGGCGTGCCTGGATGTCCAGGGTGTGCTTGCTGCCACGTTCTGGACCGCCGTTGCCAATGCGCCAGCCAGCCAGCACGCTGGCGAACAGGCGCTGCTGTTGCTCGGGGCTGGCGGCGGCCTGTAGCAAACCGAGCAGGCCAAATTGGTTCTGTGGGATCTGTCCCAGTGCCGGGTCAACCGCGGAGATGATGCGAAAAACCTCGGCGATGGTCACATGGGACAATTGCGGGCCGCCGAAGTCGCGGGGCACGGCGATGCTGCCGAGTCCACTGGCGGTGAAGCGTTCCACCAGGTCCCAGGGCAGCTTGCGTTCACGGTCGCGCAGTACGGCTTCGCTCTCTGCCGCCTTGGCCAGCTCTTGCGCGGCCTGCAAGGCTTGGCAGTCGCTTTGAAGCACACGTGCGGGATACAGCGTTGGCACGATGTCGTGATCGTGTTGGGTTAGCAGCGGGGTAGCGCCGCACATCAGCTGTGTTTCCGGGTAGGAAAGGTTGTCCTCAGGGGTAGTCGGACGGGTCATGCGAACCTCATGTTCTAGGTACGTTCTGCGATGGCATGCATAGCGGATCTGTGAGCTACGGTTTGCGGCGCGGTTTCAACCGTACAGCGACGGTATCGGCCCCTGGCCGCTGAGCAACCAGTGGCCGAGGTCCCGCACCTTGTAGTCGATGGGGTCGTGCAGGCTGTGTACCCGCACATTGCGCCAGAAGCGGTCGAAGCCGAAGCGCGCGCTGGTGGCGCGGGCGCCCATGGCATCAAAGACTTGGCTGGTGATGTCCAGCGCGGCGCGCACCGCCACAACCTTCGCCTCGCTGATCGCCAGCGCCACTTCGGTGCGTTCTGCGGCAGTCAGCGCCGGTTTTTCCCAAGCGACCTGCAGGCGTTGAGCCGCCTGCTCGGCCAGCGGCAGGGCGCTGCGGTAGCGCAGCCATAGCTCGCCGTAGCGTTGCTGGATGAAGGGGTCGTCGCTCGCCTGGGCGACCCCCGAGGCCGGCCAGGGGCGGCTCTGGTCGCGGCTGTAGCGCAGCGCGGCGTCCAGCGCGCCTTGGGCATTACCCAAGTAGATCTGGGTGAGGATCAACTGCGACAGGCAGGCGCGCAGGGTAGTGCGTGGGCTGGGGCCGACCGGACCGAGCAGTTCACTGCTGTCGACGAACACCTGCTCGAACTGCACCGTGCCGCTATCGGTCTGGCGCTGGCCGAAACCGTCCCAGTCCTGGTTAATGGCCAGTCCCTCGCGTTGGCTGGGCAGGACGATGAATACCCGGTCCTCGGGGTTCCTGCTCCGTGGTGCGCTGATCACCAGGGCGTCGGCGCCCAGTGCCCCCGAGCAGAACGACTTGCTGCCATTGAGTTCGAAATGTTCCTCGCGCGGACTGAGAGTCAGGCCGGTATCGCGACCGTTGGTGGCGTTGCCCCAGAACCAGCGCTCCTGCACCGTGCTGGTCAGCCAGTGGCGTTGCTGCTCCGGATTTCCGAACAGCAGAATGGTCGCGACCTGCAGGTGCTGGAAGGCGAACAGGTGGGCCAGCGAGCTGTCCGCCGCCGCCAGGTAGCGCACGATGCGGTAGATCTCCGGCCAGGCCGCGCCTTGGCCGCCGTACTGGTGCGGCACCGCCAGGGTTAGTAGGTCGCTGTCGCGCAGCAGCTCGCGCTCGGCACGCGGGCTGCCACCGGCTCGGTCGCGTTCCACTGCTGTGGCGGCCAGGCGCCGGGCCAGGCGCTCCACCTTGGTCGTGCGGCTGCCGAACTCGCTGGGAAACAGGTGGGCGGTGAACAGAGGCTCGTCGTACAGGCTCGAATGCAGGTGGGCCTCGGCACTCATTTGGGGCTCCAGATGCTGACCTGGTTAGCATCAACCGACCTGGGCAGCAGGCCGGCACCGAAGAAGGTGTCGGCGATCTTCTGCTGCTCGATCAGGCTTTGCGGCTGTACCAGGCGCACCTGATAGCTGCGTTTGGCGTTGGCCCGCTCGACGATTGCAGGGTCGAGATTGCCCCACAGCGGGCCGAGCACTTCGGCTGCCTGGCGTGGATTGGCGCGCAGCCAGTCGCCGGTCCTGACCAGCTCGGCGAACACGGTCTGCAGAACCTGCGGATGGTTTTCGGCGAACCTGGCGCTGGTCAGATAGTAGCGCTGGTAATCGGCCAAGCCGTTGCCGTCGGCGAGGATGCGCGTCGGCAACTGCTGCTGGGCGCTGCTGAGGAAGGGCTCCCAGGTAACCCAGGCGTCCACCTTGCGGTTTTCGAACGCCGCGCGGCCGTCGGCCGGAGTCAGGTAGGCCGGTTCTATGTCGCTGAACTTCAGGCCGGCCTGTTCGAGCGCGGCGATTAGCAGGTAGTGCACACCGGCGGCCTTGGTCACGGCAACTTTCTTGCCCTTGAGATCGGCCAGGCTTTTTATCGGCGAATCCTCCCGCACGATGATCGCCTGAGCGCTGGGCGAGGGGGCTTCCTGGGCGAAATAGGCGAGGTCGGCGCCGGCGGCCTGGGCGAATACCGGCACGGTGTCGGCGACGTCGGCGGATAGGTCGATGTTACCGACGTTGAGGGCTTCCAGCAGCGGCTGGCCGTTGGGGAACTCGTGCCAACTGACCTGGATATCCTGCTCGGCCAGTGCCTTTTCCAGGCTGCCCTGGCTCTTCAGCAGGCTGATCAGGGTGGAGGACTTCTGGTAGCCGATGCGCAGCTGCTCGGCGGCCCCCACGATGGGGGCGGCAAGCAGACCGAGGGCGAGGGATGCGGCGATCAGCGAGGTGCGGGTAGAACGCGGTTTGGACATGACGGGCCTCGATGCGAACACGTGCCGGCCATGTAGGAAGGCGGATCACGCGTACTTCAAGTGTTGAACGAGAGGTCCGGTGATCCGGTTTGTAGAAGCTAGACGATCTAAAAAGCTGCTAATAAATAATTTTTAGGAATTAGCTTAGAGATAGGTCGTCGTTTTCTTTCATTCATGTTTTTGCTTGTCGAGCATCCCGTAGATTGTCCAGCAGCCGACTGTGAGCCACCGCTACACCCTGACGCTGTTGTAAGTAGGTTGGCGTTGAGCGCAGCAAAGCCCAGTGATGATCCGCGTGTTGGGCTTCGCGTAGCTCAGCCACAACCTGCAGCCCTTGGCGAATGAAGCACCCTGAAACCGCCGAGAGTGCCATTCCATGGGCCTTCCAGGCTTTTTCACGTCTGTGTTGTTATGTCTAAAGCGCATAAATAAATCATTATTTATTCTTTTTAATTTGAAGTGCGGCTACGCATAGTGGGCCCCACGGAACGACACCCAGACACAGGAGCCGCACCATGAGTATCCGCCTCGGCGACATCGCCCCCGACTTCGAACAGGACTCCAGCGAAGGCCGCATTCGCTTTCACGAATGGCTGGACGGTAGTTGGGGCGTGCTGTTTTCGCACCCCGCTGACTTCACGCCGGTGTGCACCACCGAACTCGGCTTCACCGCCAAGCTCAAGGATGAATTCACGGCCCGTGGCGTGAAGGCGATTGCCTTGTCGGTCGACCCGGTGGATTCCCATCACCGCTGGATCGATGACATCAACGACACCCAGGGCACCCTGGTGAATTTCCCGATCATCGCCGACGCCGACCGCAAGGTGTCCGACCTCTACGACCTGATCCACCCGAACGCCAACGACACCCTCACTGTGCGTTCACTGTTCATCATCGACCCGAACAAGAAGGTGCGCCTGATCATCACCTACCCGGCCAGCACCGGGCGCAATTTCAACGAGATCCTGCGGGTGATCGACTCCCTGCAACTGACCGACAACCACAAGGTCGCCACTCCGGCCAACTGGCAGGACGGCGACGACGTAGTGATCGTGCCCTCGCTCAAGGATGAGGACGAAATCCGCCAGCGCTTCCCGCGCGGCTACAAGGCAGTCCGGCCCTACCTGCGCCTGACCCCGCAACCCAACCGCTGAGGAGTGGTCATGCATCTTGTCTTGCTTTCCGGCAGCCCTTCGGCGCGATCCCGCACCGAAGTTGTGCTGGAGCATGTCCGCCAGCGCCTGCAGGCGCGGCAGATGGAAACCACGCTGCTGCGGGTACGCGACTTCCCCGCTGAGGACCTGCTGCACGCGCGCTTCGACAGCGCGGCCGTACAGCACCTGCAGACCGTGGTGGCCAGCGCTGACGGCCTGGTGGTCGGTACTCCGGTGTACAAGGCGTCACTCACCGGCGCGCTGAAGGTGATGTTGGACCTGTTGCCTGAGCGCGCATTGGAACACAAGGTGGTGCTGCCGCTGGCCACCGGCGGCAGCCTGGCGCACTTGCTGGCTGTGGACTACGCACTCAAACCAGTCCTGTCAGCGCTCAAGGCGCAGGAAATGCTGCCCGGCGTGTTCGCCGTGGACAAGCAGATCGCTTACCTCGAGGGCGAGCAGCCGGCGCGCCTGGACGTCGAGCTGCGCGAGCGCCTCGACGATTCTATTGAACAACTCCTCGCTACCTTGGCGCGCAGGCCTCGGCCGATCGACCCGAACCTGTTGAACAACCGGCTGGTGAACGCTGGCTGGAGTATTTGACCCATCCGTAACACCCCGCCTTACTCGCCCCTTAACAGCAGGCGGGCTCACACTCAATTTGCAGAGGGACGTCATCACGTTGCGCCGGAGTCCGGTTGCCCTGTTCAAGTAATCACGCCGTGTCCGGCCTCTCCTGGCAGGGGAGGCCGGCTGCTGAATGAACGCCCGTGCGTGCTCATGAGTCAGTGGCTCTTCCGGTGACGATACGAGTCAGCGAGCCGGCAGGATGTTGCTGAGTCTTTGGCAGTTTCCAGGGAGTGCTGAGCCCATTACCAATCAAGTCCCCCACAACGACCAGGTTCCGTCGATGCGCAGGCCATTGGGATGCGCGTCTCGTTGGCTTGAACGCTGCCAATAGTCTTTTCTCCAAGGATGTGATCGCGAGGTCGTCATCTTGGAGAGCCTTGTCCATGGAGAGTCTGCTGTTCGCTGCCGGCGCACCAACCCGCAAGACGCGCAAGGCTTTTCGCTCAGGCACGGGCACAAGCCGTCCAGCATAAAACTCAGTAGGCGTCGTCCATGCCGCCGTCGATGGCGATGCATTGTTCGCGCATCTGTTTGACCAGGCCCGCGCGGGCATCCGGCAGGTTGAGCAGGGCGACTTTGTGGTAGTTGTCCGGCGCGTGCTACTGAGGCGGGGTCGCCGCACGTCAGTGTCTCGGTCGCGCCTGGCCGTCGTTCACTATCGCAACCCGCTATGGCCGGCATGCGCCTCTGATATTGGCGTGGGTTGGCGGGCCTCCCTAGAGTCGCGGAGGGACCGCGTGTCCGTTCATACCAACAAGACCAGAACGAGCCTTTACATGCCCAGCTTCCGCCTCAGCGCCATCGCCCTGGCGCTTTTCCTGTCCGGCGGCGTCCATGCCGACCAGCCCGCTGCCGGCAAGCCTGCCACCGAGTTCACCCGCACCCTCAACCAGGACTGGCTCGAGCGCCTGCCGTTCGCCGACAAGGCTGATTTCGAGAATGCTCGCCGGGGGCTGCTCGAGCCCTTCAAGGGTGTCGTCGAAAATGCCGAAGGGCTGCCCGTGTGGAGCCGCAAGGCCTATGACTTCCTGGATGGTCGCGATGCCCCGGCCAGCGTCAACCCCAGCCTCTGGCGCATGGCGCAGTTGAACAACATCGCCGGTCTGTTCCAGGTACGCGAACGCGTTTACCAGGTGCGCGGGCTGGACCTGTCGAACATGACGATCATCGAAGGCGACAGCGGGCTGATCCTCATCGACCCGCTGATCAGTACCGAAACCGCCCGTGCCGGCCTGGAGATGTACTACCGGCATCGCCCGCGCAAACCGGTGGTGGCCGTGATCTACAGCCATTCTCACGTCGACCATTTCGGCGGTGTTCGCGGGGTGATCGAGGAGGCTGACGTAAAGGCTGGCAAGGTGCGGGTGATCGCGCCGGAGGGCTTTTACGAGCACGCTGTCAGCGAGAACGTGCTGGCCGGCCCGGCGATGATGCGCCGTGCCCAGTACATGTACGGTTCCCTGCTGCCACGGGGCGAGCGGGGCCAGGTGGATGCCGGCCTGGGCAAGAGCACGCCGAGCAATGCCACGGTGACGCTGATTCCCCCCACCGAGCTGATCGCCAAGCCCCTGGAGACGCACACCCTCGACGGGGTGGAGATCGAGTTCCAGCTCACCCCCGGCACTGAGGCGCCGGCGGAGATGAACCTCTATTTCCCGCAGTTCCGCACCCTTTGCATGGCCGAGAACGCCACCCATACCCAGCACAACGTGCTGACCCTGCGGGGCGCACTGGTACGTGACGCCAAGGTCTGGGCGCACTACCTGGACGATGCGCTGGTGCGCTACGGCGACAAGGCCGATGTGCTCTTCGCCCAGCACCACTGGCCCACCTGGGGAGGCGCCGAGATCCGTGACTATCTGGCGGACCAGCGTGACATGTACGCCTTCCTCGACAGCCAGACGCTGCGCCTGATCAACCAGGGCCTGACGCCCACCGAGATCGCCGCGCAACTGTCGTCGTTGCCGCCACGTCTGGCCAGCAAGTGGTACAGCCGCGACTACTACGGCTCCCTCAGCCACAACGTGCGTGCCGTCTACCAGCGCTACATGGGCTTCTACGACGGCAACCCGGCCAACCTCGACCCCTTGCCGCCGGAAAACGCCGGCAAGCGCTACGTCGAAGCCATGGGGGGTGCCGACGCGGTACTGGCCAGCGCGCGGAAGGCATTCGGGGCTGGGGAGTATCGCTGGGCCGCGCAGTTACTCAACCATCTGGTCTTCGCCGAGCCCGGCAACCAGGCGGCGCGGGACCTGCAGGCCGACACTCTGGAGCAGTTGGGCTACCAGAGCGAGAACGCCACCTGGCGCAACGTCTACCTGAGCGGTGCCCAGGAGCTGCGCCAGGGCGTGGCGCAGCCCCGTGGCCGCAACGGCGCGCCGGACATGGTCCGCGCCCTGACGCCGGGCATGTTCTTCGACTACCTGGCGGTGCGCATCGACGCCATGAAGGCCGCCGGGGAGGACCTGCGCATCAACTGGCGCTTCAGCGACCTGGGCGAGGATTACGCCCTGACCCTGCGCAACGGCGTGCTGACCTACCGCGAGGGCATGCGTCATGCCGAGGCGGAGGTGGACCTGACCATGACCAAGACGCTGCTGGACCGCATTGCCTTGAAGGAAACCGGCTTCCTCAAGGAAGCCACCGTGGGTGACATCGCGTTCGAGAGCGGGCGCGTCAAGTTGCTCAAGCTTCTCGGCGGTCTGGACGAGGCCAATCCGAATTTCAACCTGGTGGAGCCCTGATTCCACGCCAAGGCCCCGGTCGCGCAGTGTGGCTGCTGCGCGCCGGGGCCTTCTTGTGACAGCAGTTCAGGCCGGCGGTCACCTGCGCGACTTAGCGGGCTTCCAGGCCCGGCGAGGCTTACTGGCGAGGGGCAGGGGGTGTTGTGTTCCTGTGCGGGGTAGCCGGTGTGCCAGGGGACATCGTTGTCGTCTGCTCATGGTTGGCAGTGGGCTGCGCTGAGCGCCAGGCACCCTGAAGGGCCACCAGCGTCATCGCCACCAGGGCCAGGCTGGTACCGATAACCAGGAGCGGCCGCGCGCGACCGCATTCGTCCTGCAGCATGGCCAGGCTGATCCGGTAGCGCCCGCCCTGGCAGGTCCACAGTAGGCCGGCGGTTACCAGGGCGATCATCATCAGCAGGGGCGGCTGGCCCCGTAGCCCGAGGCAGGCGATCACCAGCAGGGACACTTGGGTGCGACGCCAGGCCAGCTCGGTGCGTTCGGCCTGCAGGCCCGGGTCGGTGGTGCGGGTGGTCATCTCAGCGGGGCCAGAACAGGCTGGCCAGGATCAGCGCCGCCAGGCAGCAGCCCAGGGCCAACAGCGGCACCAGCAGCGGCAGGGGCAGGGCGCGACCGTGACGCAGGGCCCGTTCCACGGCCAGCCAGCGCAGGCAGGCGCCGATGCTGACCAGCAGGCTCAGGGCCAGCAAGCAGAGCGTGATGGTCAATCGCAGCCAGGGCTCGAAAGCCTGGCCAGCGAAGGTTTCCACGGCGATGCCGCCGCCCATCAGGGCGAGCGCCGTGCGGACCCAGGCCAGGAAGGTGCGCTCGTTGGCCAGGGTGAAGCGTGGGTCGGGTTCGTCGCCGCCAAGCAGCGTGTCGCTGAGCGACTTTCGGGGGGATGGGGTGGGCATGGTGTTCCGGCCAGGCAGGGCCGCCATCGGCATGGCGCACGATGGCGGCAGGAGGGTCACTCAGCGCAATCCCTTGCTGCGCAGGGCACCGGGTGAGTAGTCGGAAGCGCTGGCCTGATAGCTGAAGTCGAAGGGATGGCGCTGTTCGCTGGTCAGGCCGGAGGCCAGGTAGCGGCCATTGTTCAGGTCGTAAGTGATTTCCATGGCGTTGACCGCCGACTGCCCGGTGAAGTGGTAGTAGCTGTGGGCCTCGCCGATGCGCCAGAGTTCGCCACGGTTGTCGTAATGATCGGCCTCGAGGATGGCCCAGGTGTCTTCGTCGATGAAGTAGTGGCGCTTGCTGTAGATGTGCCGCATGCCGGGCTTGAGCGTGGCAACCACCTCCCATACGCGGTGCAGCTCGTAGCGGGTGGCGTTGGGGTTGACGTGGCCGGGTTGCAGCAGGTTGTCGTAGTGCTGGTCGGGTGAGGCCAGTCGGTAGCTGTTGTAGGGCACGTAGAGGGTCTTCTTGCCTACCAGTTTCCAGTCATAGCGGTCCGGCGCACCGTTGAACATGTCTCGGCTATCGGCGGTACGCAGGCCTGCGGTGGTGGGGCCAGCCGTGTCATAGGCGATGCTGGGCGCACGCCGTACCCGCCGCTGTCCGGCGCTGTAGACCCAGGACAGGCGCGGCTCGGCCACTTGGTCGAGGGTTTCATGCACCAGCACCACCTCGCCCACCATGCGTGATGGGGCGGTAAGCAGGTGGCTGTAGTAGTAGAGGATGTTGCGCGCCTGGTCCGGTGCCATGCCCTTCACCGCGTCGCGGCGGGTGAAGTACTGCTGGGTCGTCATGATGGTGTAGGCGCCGTCCTTCTGGGGTGCCGCGCTGTCGGAGGTCAGGCTGAAGCTGGCGTTGCGATTGCGGGTCAGATGGTTCCAGAGCACCTCCAGTCCATTCTGCGGGATGGGGAAGGCGACCAGTCCGGAAAAACCTTCCACGCCGTTGCCGTCGTTCACCAGGCGGGCGCTGGTGGCATTGCGCGCAGCCGTTTCGCGGACAGCGTCAGGCACGGCCGCCGAGCGGTGGCTGGTATAGACCGGCAGGTGGAAGCTGTTCGGGTAACGCTTGAGCAGGGCGATCTGTCCGGGGCTCAATTGCTCCTGGTACTGGGTGTAGTTGCGCGCATCGATGGTGAACAGCGGTTGTTCACCGCCAAAGGGATCGGCCGGCGTGCCGTTGGCCGTCAGCGTTGGCTGGCCGGGTTGCGAACCGCCGTCCCAGGCCGGGATGCGGCCGTCGGCGCTGCCGGCGCGCTCGGCACCGATCGGGGTCAGGGGGCCTTGCAGCTTAGCTGCTTCTTCTGGCGAGACAGCGGCCAGAACCTGGCCGGACAGGAGGAGGGTGCAGAAGAGCGCGCCGCCACGCACCAGGTTTTGGGTGTTGTTCATGAGGGACTCCACTTAGAAATTGACGCCCAGGCTGATGGACAGGTAATCGCGGTCGCCACGGGTGCCGTAGTCGCCGTCGATGTAGTCGGTGTATGCCAGGCTGGCGCTGTAGGTGTTGTTGAGGGAGGCGTCGAGGCCGATGCTGATGGCCTTGGAGCCTTCACTGAAGGCCGAGCCTTCGCCGGGGCCGTTGCCGTCCACATCGTGCTGCCAGGAGAGGTTCGGACGCAGGTCGATACCGGCGATGGCGTTGGGGTAGCTCAGGTTGGTGCGTACCCGGTAACCCCAGGAGAAGTGCGTGAGAAAGCCCTGGTCGTTACAGTGCTCCGGCGTTTTCGAGATCCCCGCACAGGCGCCGCTGGCGAGGATGCCGCTGCCATAGGTGCCGCTGCGGCCATAGCGCGGCCCGAAGGTGCCTTCCAGGCCTCCGACCCAGGTGGCGCCCACTTCGCCCACCACCACCAGTTGATCGGCCCCCAGTACCTGGGCGAAAGAGTGGGTGGCGGTGACCTGCGCCTGGGTGACTTCCTTGCGCCGGTAGCCGTTGAACAGCGTGCTGTCCGCGTCGGGGCGGATGCCTTCGGCCACCAGGGGCGAGCGTGCGGCGTTGTTCAGCAGCGATTGGATGACGTCTGTGCCGTTGAGCTGGATCGGCATGTTCGGCCGGTAGCTGACCTCGCCCTGCAGCGCGGTACCGGTGCTGAGGTTGGTGGAGAACGACAGGCCATACAGGCGGATATCTTCCGGGTACTGGGCCAGGTAGTGGGAGGTACCCAGGCGCAGGGCGCCGGCCAGATTCTGGCCGTTGGCGCTGCGCAGGAACGCACCGCAGTTGGCCAGCGGCACGCCGAGGTTGGCACACAGCTGCGGGGCGAAGGTGGTGTTGGTGTAGTAGGGGCTGCTGATGGTGCCCATGTAGGGCAGGCGGCTGTGGTAGTTGGCGATATAGGCGCCGAACTCGGTGTCCAGGTCGGCGGCGAACCAGCGCAGGGACATCCCCCACTGGCCGCCGTTGCGGGCATCCGCATCGCCGGCACGGGGAATGCGGATGCCCTCATCGGTGAGGTTGACGCCGAACGGGGTAAGGCCGGCCACTGCCGCCGGGTTGCCGGTGAGCACGTTGCCCACGTCGAGGCCGTCGCAGCCATCGGCGAGGAAGTCGTTGCTGGAGAAGAAGGTGCCGCAGTTGTCCAGCTGGGTTTGTTCCCAATCCAGCTGGTAGAAGAAGTCCCCGGAGATCGCATCCGTCAGGTTCTGCGACAGGTAGAACATGTTGACCGGAACCAGGCCTTCCTTCACTTCCGAGCCCGGACGGCGTAACGCCGAAAGGTTGAAGGGGTTGACCACGTTCAGCCCACCCTGGATGAACGTGCTTTCGCCCCAGTTCACCACCTGCTTGCCCAGGCGCGCCGATCCCGGTTGATCGGCGATGGCGTAGTTGTAGTAGACGAAGGCGTCCAGCAACTCGGTGCCTGCGGTCTTCGCCGAACGCTTGCGGTTGTTGTCCTCGACATCCTTGAAGCGCTGGTCTTGGTCCCGCAGGACGTAGTCATACCAGTAGCTGCCTCGCAGGAAGACGCCGACGTCTCCGTGGCTCAACTGCAGATCATGGGTGCCTTTGAAGATGCCGGAGAAGGCATCGCCGGAGCGGAAATTGCGCCTGCCGTCGTCGCCGGTGGCGCTATTGAGCTGCTTCGGATCGGGGTTGGCGGTAGAGATGCTGGTGCCGATGGAGAGCGAGGAATCCAGCTGGCCATCGATCTCGCCGATCTGGAAATCGACTGCCAGTGCATGACTGACAAGGCAACTCAGGGGCAATAGGAGAAAAGGCGGACGAATAATGCCGCGCATATTGAATATCATCACTCATTATCCTCTTTGTTTTCGAGTGAGAACCAATTTTCAGGCGCAGGCACAACAAGTCAGGATTTAACCAGGCAATAGGAATACCGGCCGCTTGAGCGACAATTCGACACTATTCGGCAGAATTAATATCGAGGCGGAAAGTAAGTTCTGGTTGTCCGTTACTTATTGTTCTGCGTAATTAGATAAGGCTTTGGATACTCCCTTCGATCTGCTGTTTCAGCGATACTAGGGGCGCCCCGGAAACCCCACAAATAGTGTCTTCCGATAGTTGCCATATCACTTCGGCATAGCCAGCGAGACCCCTATGACCCTCAAGCAGCTCCGCTACCTGATCGCCATCGCCGAGGCAGGAAGCTTCTCCGCCGCCGCGCGCCGCTCCTTCATCGCGCAGCCGGCCCTGAGCCGGCAAATCGGCTTGCTGGAGAGCGAGTTGGAAATGCAGCTGCTGGAGCGCCAGCACGACGGCGTAGCCCTGACCGATGCGGGCCGGCGCCTCTACGAGGTGGCCCGTTCGGTGGTGCAGAAGCTGGACTCGGTGAAGGACGAGCTGACCTCGACCCGGGGCGACCCAAGGGGCCATGTGTCCATATCCATTCCCGCCACGGCTTCTGCGTTGCTTCTGCCGGAAATCATCTCGCGGGCGTCGGAGAAGTTCCCGAGCATCACCCTCACGGTGTGCGACGGCCTCACCCGCGAGGGCGGCCAGGCCATCGAGCTGGGCAAGGTGGACTTTGGCGTGGTGCCCAATGCCGAGGAGCTGGAGCACGTAGCCGCCGAGCCCATCTTCAGCGAAGACCTGTACTGGGTGGGGCCGGCCAGCGAGGCCGAGAAGAACACCCCCATCACCCTGGCTGAGGCGGCCGCCACGCGGCTGGTGGTGGCGCCGCGGGTCTTGCACCTGCGGCGACGCATCGAGCAGGCGGCGATGGAGGCGGGGGTGGTGCTCAACGTGGCCTACGAACAGCAGTCGGCGCCGGGGATTGCCAGCCTGGTCCGCAGTGGGCTGGCGGCGACCATCTGCAACTGGCCGCCGCTGGTGGAGCTGTTCGAACCGACGGGCGCGCGGATGGTGGTGGAACCGCGCATCACCCGCACCGTGTCCATCGCCCACTCGATCCACAAGCCGCTGTCCTTTGCCGCGTCCTGCATGCGGGACCTGGTGCGCACGATCCTGCTCGATGCGGTGCAGGAAGGCCGCTGGCGCGGCAGCCTGATCGAGCGCGTCGACGGGGAGGAGACTCAGGCCTTGGAGCAGAGCGCGGGCGAGTCGTCCTGAGCCAAGCGCTCGCGGGAGCGCTGCGGGTTCATGGTCACCAGGCCGATCAGGCCCGCCACGATCAGCACGCCGCCGCAAACCAGGAAGCCCTGGGCGTAGCCCTGCGGATGCCCGGCACCGGCGCCATGCACCAGCAGACCGGTGACCACCGGGGCCGAGAGCCCGGCTAGCGAGGCCACGGCGTTGCCAATGGCGAGGATGCCGCCGCGCTGGCTGCTGGGCGTGAACTCCGCCAGCATCGCCGGCCCCACCGAGTACATCACCAGTGCCAGGCCGCCGCTCAGGGTCAGGGTGATGATGCGCGTGGTGACCGAGAGCTCCTGAAGGATCAGGGACGCGGAGAACAGCCCGGCAACGATCAGGCAGCCCGAAACGAAGGCGCCACGGGCCAGGCGTGACGGCACGCCGCGATGCAGCAGGCGCTGGGACAGCCAGGCCATGAACAGGCTGAGCGGCGTGGTCACCACCACGAAGAGGACGAACATGCGGCCGGTGTTCAGCGGGTCGATGCCCAGGCCCACTTCCAGGTAGCTGGGCACCCAGGTCAGGGTCAGCGCCAGCGACCAGTTGGCGGCGAAATGGCAGGCGTAGTTGCCCAGCACACTGCTATCGGTCAGCAGGCGGCGGTAGGGCATGCGGTGGGTATCCGGGGTCACCTGGCCGGCACGCAGGTTGTCGAGGGTGCCTTCCCGGCCCAGCAGCAACCAGAGGGCGCACCAGACCAGGCCGATGGCTGCCAGCACGGCGAAGTTGGTGCGCCAGCCGTAGTGCAGGCTGATCCAGGGGATCATGGCGCCGGCCACCAGCAGGCCCATGGCGCTACCGGAGTGCAACAGCGCTACTGGCAGGCTGCGGCGGTCATCGGGAAACCACTTGTACAGGGCATGAGTCGCCACCGGAGAAGCCGGGCCTTCGCCCATGCCCAGCAGCACCCGGCAGGCGACGATCATCCAGAGGGAACTGGCGAACAGCATGGGCAGTTGGATCAGCGCCCAGAAAAGCCCCATGCCCAGCAACAGGGTTCGGGTAGGTCGGCGGTTGGCGAGAAAGCCGCCGACCACGGCAGACACGGCGAAGAGCCAATGCAGGGCGCCGCCGATCAGGCCGAATTCAGTGGGGGTCAGGTCCAGTTCCTGAGTCATGGGAACGGCAACCAGGCCGATCACCACCTTGTCGAGGAAGTTGACCAGCATCATGAAGGCCAGCAGGACCGCGATGGTCCAGGCACTGGCCGGGCGGAAGGCAGTGTTGTCTCGGTTCATGGGAATGCTCTTGTTGTCGTTATGGAAGACCCGTCCGGCTTCCCCGGCCGAACGGGCACTGCAGGGCGCGTCAACCGGGCATCAGGATGCCCTTGGCGATGGTGTTGCGCTGGATTTCACTGGTGCCGGTAAGGATGCGCATCATGCGGGTCGCGCGGAACAGCCACTCGACGGGATGGCCCGCAACAAGCCCCGAGCCGCCGTGGATCTGCACCGCACGGTCGGCGATGCGGAAGGCGGTTTCCGAGGCGTATAGCTTGCACATGGACGCCTCGACCTTGATATCGCCGCCGGCATCGTTGCTGAGGGCGGTGGCGAACATCATGCTGCGTGCCGCGTGGAGCTCGGTGGCCATGTCGGCGAGCATATGGCTGATGGACTGGAACAGCGCGATGGGCTGGCCGAACTGCTTGCGGGCGCGGGCGTGGTCCATGGACAGGTTCAGGGCCAGGCCGGCCATGCCGAGCATGGTGGGGCAGTGCAGCAGACGGTTCAACGTGATGCGCCCCATGGCCAGCTTGAAGCCGGCGCCTTCGTCACCGAGGCGGTTCTCCACGGGGACGCGGACGTTTTCAAGGTGGATGTTGCCGTGGGCGCCGCCGCCGGACATCACCGAGTAGTCGCTGTCCACCCGAACCCCCTCGGCAGTGAGGTCGACGAAGAATGCCGAAATGCCCTGGGGGCCGCGCCCTGGCTCGGTTACCGCCAGCAGCACGGCGATGTCGGCGTAGGAGGCGCCGGAGATGTAACGCTTGGCGCCGTTGAGGACGTAATGGTCACCTTCGCGGCGGGCCTCGGTGCGCAGGGCGGTGGCGTCGGAACCGGCTTCCGCCTCGGTCAGCGCGAAGCACACGGCCTTTTCCGCCCGGCACACCGGCTTCAGGAAGGCGTCCACCTGGAAGTCGCTGGCGACCCGGAACAGGTGACCGATGCGGGGTGGCCCGGAGAGTTCGCCCAGCACGTGCGGGGCGAGGGGCGAGCCGGTCAGCACGGCTGCCTCCTTCACTGCACAGAGCTCGGCAATACTGAGTCCGGCACCGCCCAGGTTTTCCGGTAGCAGGGCGTTGTAGAAGCCCAGCTCGCAGGAGCGCGTCCAGATATCCCGCAGCAGGGGCCGGGCCACCGGTTGGCCCCAGGTGATACCTTCCCGCTGCACCAGCGGGTCGAGCTCGTCGCGGACGAATGTGTTGATGCCGTCGATGACGCGGCTGGCCTTTTCGCTTGGTTTGAGCATCTGCCTGTCTCCCTTAGATCCGTCGTTCGCTGTTCAGCCAGTACGCTTCGCGGATCAGGCGGCGCACGACCTTACCGTTGGGGTTTTTCGGCAGCTCCTTGACGAAGTCCACCGCGCGAGGCTTCTTGAAACCCGCCAGGGAACGCCCGCAATGCTCGATGATGGCGTCGGCGCTCAGGCTCTCGCCCGGTTTCAGTACCACCACCGCGCGGACTGCCTCGCCCCACTGCTCGTCGGGTACGCCCACCACCGCCGCCTCGAACACCTCGGGCAGGCTGTAGAGCACTTGCTCAACTTCGGTGGGGTAAATGTTGAAACCGCCGGAAATGATCATTTCCTTCTTGCGGTCAACGATGAACACGTAGCCTCGCTCGTCCACGGTGGCCAGGTCGCCGGTGAGGTAATAGCCGTTGCGCATGACCTCGGCCGTCAGCTCCGGCGCTTGCCAGTAGCCCTTCATGATGTCCGGACCCTTGACCACGATTTCGCCAATCTCGCCGGGACCCACGTCCTCGAAGGCATCGTTCACCACCCGCAGATCGGTCTCGAAGTAGCAGCGGCCGCAGGAGGCCAGGCGGCGTTGGTCGTCGCCCTCGATCAGGTGGTCCTGTTCGGTCAGCACCGTCACCAGGGAGCACGTTTCGCCGGCACCGTAGCCCTGGGCCAGGATCGGTCCGAATACGTCGATGGCGCGCTTCACCAGGGCAGGCGCCATGGGCGCGGCGCCATACATCACCAGGCGCAGGCTGGAGAGGTCGAAACGCTCAACGTCCGGAACATTCACCAGACGGTTGATCATGGCCGGGACCAGGAACAGGCGGGTGACCCGCTCGCGCTGGATGGTCTCCAGCAGCAAATGGTCGTCGTAGCGCTCCAGGAGCAGGTTGCAGGCGCCCACTGCCAGCAGCGGCATGATCTGCATGCCGCTGGCGTGCGTGATCGGGCCCACATGGGCCATCACATCGCCCGGGGTCGCACGGCGGGTGGGGCTGGCGATGCTCTTGCGGATCAGTGCCTTGCGGTTGCCGAAGCTGAGCATGGCGGCCTTGAGTACGCCGGAGCTTCCGGAGGTGTAGTGCAGCACCGCCAGGTCATCGTCGTCCGGCTCACAGTGCACCGGGGCCTCGCGGCCACGCTCCAGCACGTCCGGGTAGCAGGTGTCGCCAGCTTCGTCGTCGAGGGAGATGATCCAGCGCAGGCGTGGCACCTCGCTGCGGCGGGCTTGGAGGGCGGCGGCGAAGCGGCCGTCGGCCAGTACCGCCTGGCTGTGCGAGTCGTCGAGGACCTGGAGGATTTCGTCCAGGGAGAGGCGAGCGTTGATCGGCACCTTGACCATGCCGCATTTGTAGAAGGCGACTTCCGCTTCCACCAACTCCACCCGGTTCAGCGCCAGAATCGCCACATGGTCGCTCTGGGTCAGCCCCAGGGTCTGGAGTCCGGAGGCCAGTCGATTGGTGCGGGCTTCCAGCTGCGCGAACGTGATCCGTTGCCGGCTATCGACAACCGCTTCGTGGTCGGGCCAGTACAGCGCACTCCGACTGATGATCTTTCCTAAGTTCATTTATTGTTCTCATCGGCAGGACAACTGCGCCGATGCTAGTCAAGTGAACTTGGTGGCAACTAATACAACAGTACGATGCTGGCCATAACGATATGGAATAGCTGCACCAGCGCGGCTAAACCGCCCAACTTTCTTGTGGGGGCGCCTTCGGTTGCCCCGGGCTCCGTACCCAATCATCGGAAGCGCACGGCCAACCCCCTCTCCCACTGGGAGAGGGCAGGGGTAAGGGAAATCGATCCTGGCCCGAATGCCAGGGCCCGGTCCTGTGGGGGCGACTTCTGTCGCGAAGAAACAACCCCATAACACCGAGCCCTCAAGTCACAGCACACGCCGCCCAATCGGCACCTTCACCATCTCCACCAATTGGCAGCATCTACGAAACTTGGGGGCGATTCAGTCAGCAAGCAGACGCTTACCGCAACGGATCAAACCATGGTTTGCACCGTTCCACCTTCTGCACGAATCGCCGCACCATTAATCACAGCAGCACGTTCACTTGAGAGGAATGCCACAACGTTTGCGACTTCGGCAGGTTTGGCCAGGCGGTAGAGCAGCGAGGATGGACGATTCTCGGCCATGAACTTCTTCTCTGCCTCAGCATAAGGCAGCCCCGGATTCACAGACTCGATAAAGCCCTTGAGGCTTTCTGTCTCGGTAGGCCCTGGCAGCACAGCGTTGACGGTTACCGAGGTGCCCTTGGTTAACTCCGCCAGGCTACGGGAGATTGACAACTGAGTAGCCTTGCTCGCGCTGTAGTGGGCCATCGCAGCCATAGGAGTCAGCGCTACTTCGCTGGAGATGAAGATCACCCGACCATGGCCGCGCTCCAGCATGCCCTTCAGGTAGGTGCGGGCCAACCGCACCCCACTCCAGACGTTGGTCTCAAACATGCGCTGCCAGTCTTCATCACTTGTGCTGAAAAAGTCGCTCAGCTCGTAGGTGCCCAAGTTGTTGATTAGGATATCAATATGCGGATAAGCAGCCGCAGCAATCGCCTCACCACCGGCCTGACTGACATCTGCCACCAGGGGGAGGGCGCGCCCTTCGCCAAAGCGCTTGTTCAACTCACTGACGCGCTGCGCCACACCGGCCTCGCTTCGTCCGTTAATGATTACGCGAGCCCCGTCCTCCAACAGTTGCATTGCAATCGCCGAGCCGATGCCTGCGGTGGAGGCGCTTACCAGTGCAATTTTGCCTGCTAGATCAAGGTTCATAACATTCTCCAGCGAGTAGATTGAGGGGCGGATCAATCCGCTGCGAAGAAGTATGAGGAGCTTTGAATGCATTGATTAGCGCATGCAATGGAATATCATTAGGGAATTAAATTCATATATAGGCCGATCATGGACAGTCGCAGCGGTGAGATGCTGGTATTCAGCAAGGTCGTCGAAACCGGCAGTTTCTCAGCGGCAGGGAAGCTTCTGAATCTAACGCCTTCTGCGATAAGCAAGCTCATCACCCGGCTCGAAGAGCGTTTAGGTGTGCGCCTATTCGAGCGTTCCACACGACAGCTGGTAATCAGTGGTGAGGGCGCCCGTTTCTACGATAGTTGCGTCCGCATACTCAACGACATCGAAGAGGCAGAGCATGACGCTATCGGCTCATCTGTGGCTCCCAGTGGCCTCTTGCGAATCAATACCTCAGTGCCTTTCGGCACGCACCAGCTCCTACCTATTATCAGTGCCTTCAACCTTTTGTATCCCGACATCACGCTCGATCTGTCGCTGACAGACGCCCTGGTAGATCTTAAGCGTGAGCGCATCGATGTAGCGATACGCATGGGGCCGCTGGACGACGCCAGCTTCCGGGCACGCATATTGGGGAGCAGCCGCCGTGCAGTCGTGGCCTCACCGGCGTATCTGGCTCGCCATGGTGTACCGAGAACACCGGGCGAGCTGGAGCATCACCGCTGTTTCAATTTCAACTTCCGCCGATCCCGTGATGAGTGGCCGTTCAAGCTGAACCAGCAAACCCAGTACCTGGCGGTTCGCGGCGATATCTTGACCAACAATGGCGAAACCATGCGTCAGTTGACAATCAATGGATTGGGGATTAGTCGGCTAGGAATGTTTCATATCGCAGAGGATCTTAAGGCGGGCCGGCTTGTCGAACTGCTCGCTGATTTCAATGCTGGCGACGTTGAGGAGATCCACGCAATCTTCAACAATCAGCGCTACATGCCTCAGCGAGTAAGGGTCTTTATCGACTTCCTGGTTGAGCGAATCGGGCCGTTGTTGGGCTCTCTTGGCTAAAAACGGAAGGTTGCAGCCTTGGGCGGGACGACCACTCTCGGCCAATTGCAGCCATTCACGTCAGGATGCTTTCAACCCAAAGCGACCCGTCGCAGCGTCTAGAAAACCGGGTGTGACTCACTGAGTGTTTCCTGAAGCCTGTGACGGTTCTTTGGCTGATTCCATTGCACAACCTGGTCCAGATATCGAGGTCGCTGGGAGGCTTGCGTTGCAGCTTCATTTGTTCAAAGCCTAGCTGTATGACATTGCCGAACAAGTGGCAATTGGCGTAATCAAGCCAGGTCGGATCGCCTTACGCTACAGTGCTAGCGCTATTCGTCCACGCTGACACCCGATCCCCCTAATTCATTGGGGACATCCTTCAGCTTGGGCAACCCATCTTTGATACGCAGCCTGGTCTCCTGATAGTGGACATGAACGCCTGGCGAATACGCGAGATCCGGAATGACAGCGGCATACACGTCGATGAGCTCCATTCCAGGGTGTTCGGTGAAGAGGTGCCCGCCGCAATTCTTGCACCATTTGCGATAACTCTGCGGTGTCTTGTTGTAGGTGCCAATGTTTTCAGCGCCCCGAGTTATCTGCACCGCCTCGGGCTTCCAAAGCGTGAAGGCATTGACCGGCGCTGCTGACCAATGTCGACAGGACTCGCAATGGCAATAACCCATTGCAGTCGGCTCACCGCTGACGATGAACTCGACCGCACCGCAAAAACAACTGCCTTTATAAGACCTTTGAATGCTCATGGAGTAACTCCTTCATTACGTATACCGCCGAAGTTGAGATGGATCGCCTGAGCAATGGTCAATTTCACCTGTCGATATAGCGCACCGCCGTCGCCGGCGTGCGTCGCACCTGCAGTTCGAAAATGTCAGGGCGCGCATAGTGCCCAGTGACGTCGATCGCCCGCCGTGCTGGCGCCACGAGTGAGACGTCGATGTCCGCATACAGAATGCCTGCCTCTCGGTGTAATGGACCGGCTATGATCCGGCCTTGAGGGTTGACCACCACCGAGTCGCCGTCGTTGATCCACTCTTGCAGATCGGGAAACAGTTGCACGCGAGCCGGAAAGTCATCGGGAATGTCGCTACCGCGCAGCGCGGTGCCACTGCCGAGCACCCAGCATCGGCCTTCGAGTGCAATGTGACGCATCGTGCTGATCCAGCCCTCGCCGCTGTCGTACGTGGGGGCGACGTAGATTTCCACTCCCTGGGCGTACAACGAATAGCGCGCCAAGGGCATGTAATTTTCCCAGCAAATGAGCGTACCAATGCGCCCGACGGGTGTATTGACCGTACGCAACCCTGACGCATCACCGAACCCATGGACCATACGCTCGGGGTTCGTTGGCATTAGCTTGCGATGTCGGTTGAGCACGTCGCCGTTCGCACCGATGACGACTACGCTGTTATAGAGCGTGCCACCTCCATTACTCCGCTCGCATTCATTGATGCCACATACAATTGTCACGGTGTGAGCGCGGGCGGCCTCGCACAACTCGTTCAGGTCACCGTTTGCGATATCAACGGCGTTGGCCAACAGACCTGTGTGCAACTGACCCATTACGGCCCCGTCTTTTCCCGCCGCCAGCCGCCAGATCCACGACGGATAGCCTGGAATAAACGATTCGGGCAAAACTACCAACGTGGCTCCCGCTGCCGCCGCCTCAGCGACCGATTGCACGGCTACGGCGATAGTCGCGCTACGATCGAGCAGCACTGGCGGCCGCTGAATGATGGCTATCTTGGTCATGGCGTTCTCCTGAGGCGGTGGCTTTCGCAGGTTTCAGCGTGCACCTGGCGAAGTCGCTGGCCTAGTTCAGAATCTGAAGTGTTGCAGTTGCGGAGTACAGGCGATGGATGAAAGCTATGGTCAGTTCTGCACGGTCGCGCGCGGTGCTGAAGCACTGTGCGAACGCTGGACGCCTTTGGTGGTGCGCGAGCTGCTATGCGGCAGCAAACGCTTTAATGAACTGCATCGTGGCGTACCACGGATGTCCACCAGCTTGCTGGCACAGCGGCTTCGCCACTTGGAAGATATCGGTGTGGTACATCGCACAGCCGCAGGCAAAGTCTGGGAGTACAGCCTGACTGAGGCAGGCGAGGATTTGCGTCCCATCATAATGGCGCTAGGCGATTGGGGCGCGCGCTGGATAGGGAGTCGGCTTCGCGATAACGAACTCGACGCGGGCCTGCTCATGTGGGATGTGCGTCGGTTCGTGCGCATCGAGATGTTCCCGTCCCGGTCAGTGGTCATTCACTTCAGGTTCCGCGACGCGCGCTCCGGTGAGCAAGAGTGGTGGCTTGTGGTCGAACATGGTGTGGCAGATCTGTGCCGCGACGACCCCGGACGCGAGCTCACGCTCGTCGTGGACTCTAGCGTGCGCGCGTTGACCGAGGTGTGGACTGGCGACCGCACACCAAGGGAGGTTCTTCAGTCGCGAGAGTTGCGTATAGACGGCGCTATGCAGGATGCGGAAAGCTTGTGGCGCTGGCTTGGTACGAGTGCGTTCGCTGGTACGCGGAGCGCGGCAATCCAGTCTTTGCAATAGCCATCGAGCAAGTGAGCATTCGACCGTCCGCTATTGGCCGGTTGTTGCCGGTCGTGACAGGCCGAAGTGACCCAAAGCGGAAGAACTTGCATCAATGAGCAGAAGTTCAGCATTTGAGCCATCCGACGTGCGTTGTCATACCCGAATCGAGCGATTTTTCTTCCATTCCTTGCGGACTTAGCGCGCCTCCTCGATCTCACCCTTCAGCTGTTTGGCGGCTTCCTCCTTCGCCGTCCTGGCTTCGATGAGCAATTTGTAGGCAATGTAGTACTTGTAGATGTTACTCACGTAGGTCACTGTCTCCGCGCCGATTTTCTCGGCGGCAACATACTCCACGTTGTGAAACCAGACATTTGGGTCCAGGCCACGATTGGCCGCTTCCTTGCGAAGCTTCGAAATCCGGCCCGCGCCAGCGTTATAGGAAGCGAAGGCGAACAGCGCCTTGTCCAGCTTGGTCATGGGTTCCTTGCCGTAGTACTGATCGATCATCCAGCGCATGTACTTGATGCCAGCATGGATGTTCGGCTCCACTTTCGAAATGTCGCCTACAGAGAGTTCCTTTCCGGTAGCGGGCATGACCTGCATCACACCAATCGCGCCGACCTTGCTCTTGACGGCCTGATTGAGCTGAGACTCCTGGTACCCCTGGGCTGCCATCAGCAACCAGTCCACATCATACTGGTCGCCGTATTTTTGAAAGAACTGAATCAGGGTGAAGAATTTCTGGCGTTCGGACTCTGAAGCCGCATCCTTCACATACTTTGCGTTCTTCAAATAACGCGCCAGGATAATGTTCCCCACTGTAGTCCCCTGGTTATGGCGAGCCACGAAATCGTTGGTGGCAGCCAGAAGTTGCGGACTGTCTTTGCGGATCGCCCAAGCAACATCACCGCCGGTGCGCACGGCGACATTTTCATGCACCGTGATCTTGGTGAAGACCTGCTTCCAGAAGTCCGCCTTGTGCTTGTCCACGATGATGATCGGAATCAATCCGGCGTTGAGCATCTCAATCAGATCCTCGTCCTCCAGGTTCTCCGGCGCCAATTTGAGAATCACGGCAGCCTTCTTCTCGGTGGCGAAGCGCCGGTTGAGGGCCATCAGGCTTTGGTAATAGCTGGAGGATTGGCGAACGAAGACTACCTTTCCCGCTAGCTCATCCACGCTGGACACTGGGGGAGAGGCTGGACCGGTCAGCACCACTTCGCTGGCGTTTCGATACAGTGGCACGGAAAAGTCAACTTGTTTCTGGCGATCTTCAGTCACGGTGATGTTGGACGCCGCAATGTCGCCTTTACCGGCAACCAGCGCCTCCAGCAGGTCGCCCCGCGCGACCGGAACAAAGACTATCCGGACCTTGAGATGTTTATGCTTGAGCTTGTTTTCCTTAGCTAGTTTCTTATTGAGATCCTCCTCGAACAGACGAAAAATCTCATAGGCCGCGCCGCGCTGAACACCCTTGTCAACAAAATAGAATGTCTTGCTATAGACGGTCAGGACTCGAATGGTCCCGCGCTGGATCATCCCATCGAGATCGCCTTTCCACGGGTTCATCACCTCTTGGGGCGAGATCGTGAGTTCCTCGCGCTGTGATGGCGCCTGGGGGGAGGGTTTTGCGTCGGCCGCAGCATGGACTGGGCCGACAAACAGCGCGATCGTGAGGGCCGCAATCGCAATCGCGGCCAGCCCGGAGTCGGTTGGCGAACAACATGGATGCCATGTTTGCAGGGAGTGATTCCAAAACATAGTCTGCGCTCCACAAGCTGCGTTGTTCGCATCCGCCCCTACTGCTCCATTCCCAGATACAGCAGTGGCACGCCGGCCACGAACTCCACGCTAGAAGCACATTTCGAAGTCTAGTCGAGTGATGGCAGAGTGCTTGGTTTAAGAGATCAATTCCCGAAAACGGTTGGTGCTCAACTCGCTACTGACACAGATTGCGGCGTGCCTCATACGATCCGATGGCCGGTTTGTGAACAAAGACCGAGCGCCTTTTGATGGCGATTGCGGCAACTACCAGAAGCTTGGCGACTATGGGCGGTATAAAAATGGTACAGAAAAGAGTGGGCGGTTTTACAAACCCTGTAGATCAATAGCTTTGAGGCGAGCATGTCCAATCCATCACCGAAGAGATGATGATTCTAGATCGTGACCGGCAAAAACCGGCCGATAGCAGTACTACATGCCCCCACCTACGCACTTCAAAGCCGGGAAACCGACAACGATGTGCTTTGGCCGTCCAAGCCGACACCGCTTGCAGGCCCGTCCGTTGGGTTTCGCTTCGCTCTACGCCAACCTACGTAGCTTTTTCTCGCGCACAAAAAAAGCCCGCCATGAAGGCGGGCGCAAGCCGTCCAGCATAAAACTCAGTAGGCGTCGTCCATGCCGTCGTCGATGGCGATGCCTTGTTCGCGCATTTGTTTGATCAGGCCTGCGCGGGTGTCGGGCAGGTTGAGCAGGGCGACTTTGCGGACTGCGGCCACTTCGGCCTCGGTGTAGGGCTGGTAGTTGTCGGGCACGCTCTTGCCGGCCATGCCGTCCTTGCGCATCAGCCAGTTGAGCAGGTCGGCCAGTTGGGCGTTGTTCAGCGCCGACTGGGACATGCCCGGCACGCGCACGAGGAATTCGCGGCCGCCTTCCACTTTGAGGAAGTTGCCGACGAAGTCTTTCATCTTCGGCGTGTCGTTGGCCTTCGAGCCGGTGCCGTCACCCAGGTGGCAGCCAGCGCATTGCAGCTGGTAGTTGGTCGGGGTGCTGTAACCGGCCTGGGCGATGGGCGTCTGCGGCGCTTCGTTGCCCGGGGCGTGCTTCTGGTTGGGGTTGGGGATGGCGCGGGCCATGGCGTGGGGGGCTGCCATGGCGCATACCAGTCCGGCGATCAATAGCAAACGCATGGCAGCCCTCCGCCGTCAGATCGCGACGCCGCGAATCACGGACACGGTGCAGTGGTAGATGTGCGACTTGGCGGCCAGGCACCAGTTCACGTCGTTGTTGTTGAACGGTCGGTACATCGGCTCTTCGCTGTCGTTGCGGGTGCAGGCGCACTGGGCGCAGCTGTGCTTACCGCAGCAGTCGTTGTAGGAAATGATGTAGTCCTTGCCGTCGGCCGGGTTGCGGCAGGTGCCGATCCAGGTCACCTGGGAGGCTTCGGTGCCCGGCGGGCAGGAGGTCACCGAGCCGCCGCAGCACGCGCAGAGGAAGCCATCGACGGAGCAGTAGCGCCAGTAGTCGCAACTGTTGGGGTCACCCGGATCGCCGGCCTTCGGGTCGTCGGCGGCCAGGGCCTTGCTGGTGCGGTCGATGGGCAGCAGCACCGGCAGGGCGGCACCGGCGACCATCAGCGAGCCCAGGCGGGCGAGGAGTTTGCGGCGCGAGGTGGTGTCAGCGACGTGGCGCGTGGAGCGCTCGAACAGGCGGTCTAGCAGTTTCATGGAGAGCTCCCTTCCTCAGTGGTTGTGTGCGCCGTGGGCGTGCGAGTGGTTGTGCAGGTACTGCTGCAGGGTGGCGCTGCCCAGGTGTTCGGCTTCGAACAGGCTGTCCAGGTGCTCGCGGGAATTCACCAGGCCCTTGGAGCGCAGGATGCCTGCGTTGTCGATCAGCGCGGCGTAGGGGAGCTTGCCGATCTGGTAGGTCATGCCGACTTCCGGGCCGACCACGTAGGTGGCGTCTTCCAGCTTGTGCTCGGCGATCAGCGCCTTCTGGGCATCCATGTCGCCGTCGCTGACGTAGATCACGTCGAGGCGGTCGGCCTGGTCCTTGGCGATGGACTTGATGGCCGGCAGCAGGGATTTGCAGATCGGGCAGGTGGGCGAGAGGAAGAACAGCAGTTGGGCTTTCTCGCCGGCGTAGCCGAAGTTGACCGGGCGGCCATTACGGTCGGCGGCGGTGACTTTGGGTGCGGGTTCGTTGACGGCCACGCCTTTGTCGACCATCAGCGCGCCGGCCGGCGCCAGGCGGCCGTGGAGTACGCCAATCTGGCGAACCAGGCCCATCACGGCGAAGGCCAGGGCAATCAAGAGGCACCAGAGCAGGACGTTGGAAACGATCAGGGCTTCCATAATTCACCTTCCAATAAGTTTGAGCAGACGGGGAGCGTTGGCCATCAGGCCATCGGCAGCGGCATAGATGAGCAGGGCAACGGCGCTGGAGGCGATCACGACGAAGCTGTCGAAAAGGCCCAGCTCGCGGCTGAGGGGGGCGAGGCTGGCGATCAGCGCCAGGCCCACCAGTACGGCGTTGCGCGCAAGCAGCACCGGACGGATCGGCTGGGCCTGTTCGGGGCCGGCGCAACCGCAGTCGATGTCGCGGCGGCCGCGCCACAGGTTGATCGCGATGGCCCCGGCGTAGCCGGCCAGTAAGGCGGCGGCGACCAGTGCGGCAACCGGGCGGCTGGCAGGTACCAGCAGGGCGAAGGCCACGGCCACTTCGATGAAGGGCAGTACCCGTGCCACCGGGCGAACCAGGCCGCGCGGCAGCAACTGGTAATCCTCCACCTGGTTGGCGAAGCGCGCCGGCGCACGCAGTTTGTGGGTCGCTGCGCTGGCGAGGATCACCGCGACCGCGAGGGCGGCGGCGATGACGAAGATAGGATCAGGTTGCATGGCTGCACCTCGTCAGTGGCTGAGAACCTGGGTCGCGGTCTTGTGGATGCGTTCCATGGTGCCGGTGTGCTTGCCGCTCTTGAGGTCGAAGACTTCCAGGCCTCCCGCGATGTTGGTGCCCAGCAGCAGGGGGTTCTCGTCGCTGGTGGCGTGCAGGCTCCAGATCGGGTTAGGCGCTTCCAGGGTGCCGATGCGCTTGTGGGTCTTGAGGTCATAGACCCAGACGAAGGGGCTCGGGTCTTCCCACTTCATCGGCTCATGGGCGTCATGCATCAGCACATAGAGGCGGTTCAGCTTGGGCGCGACGGTGATCAGCTGCCAGCCGCCCGGTGCCCAGCCGGCCTTCTTCTCGGCGGCGTCGCTGACCAGGTCCCAGGCCTCGAGGATTTTCGGCGACTTGCCGGAGAAGTCCACGCCACGCACGGTGCCGGTGGTGGTGACGAAGTAGTAGGTGTCACCCACGGCGTAGGCGCGCTCCACCAGTTTCTCGGCGTTGGGGTCGAAGAAGGCGGTGTGGGTGCGGGCGATTTCCTTGCCTTCGTCGTTCAGCGTCACCAGCTGCAGGTTGCCGTCGCCACACAAGGAGGCGAAGGAACGCTTGCCCACCGGGTAGTTGAGTACGCAGCCGGGGATGGCGATTTCGGTGGTGACGGCTTTCGCCTTGACGTCGACCACGGTCACCGAGGTGGACGGGGTGAAGTTGTAGACGTAGACGAAGCGGTCATCCGCGCTGGTGCCCAGGGCATAGCGCTGGGTCAGGGTTTCCGCGCGCTTGGTGGGGATCAGCACTTCCCAGGACGGCGACAGGTTGCTGGTGTCCCAGGCGGTCAGCACGTCGGTGCGGGTGCCGCGGGTACCACGGGAGTAGAACAGGTCGGCGGTGTACAGCAGCTTGCCGTCGCGGCTCAGGGTAGAGGGCGCGGCAAAGCCGGTGCTCACCATGCCGAGCATTTTCTTCTTCTCCGGGTCGACTACGGTCACGCGGCCGGCGACGAAGCTCTCGAACTCCACGTCGACGATATAGGCGCGGTGCGGTTCCGGTGGGAAGGGCAAGGTGGTCTGGCCGATGCCTGGATCAGCCGGCAACTCGGCACTTGCGTTGCTGAGGCCGATGAGCGAGACGCCCAGGGCCAGCGTTGATTGGGCGAGGATCCTGGTTATTCGCATAGGGGCGGCTCCCTGAATTATTGGTCTTTATCGCGGGTGCAGGGCAGAAATCTGCAGTCCTAGTCTGCCTCTGGCTGCCGGCGGGGAGCTTGTTGTCCGTGCCAACCCCTTGTGTGCCTGTGCCATTTCTTTTGGCAGGCTGCCAATGCTTTGGAGAACGCGTCAGAAAGCATAGACCCGGAGGGGGACGAGCTGAGGGAGGGCAGCTTTGCTGCTGGAAATCGGATCTGGGGACAGCTGCGCTGCCTTGGCTGTGCCTGTGACAAGCGAGATATCCGGCTGGCAGGACGAAGTTCGTGGCATGGGTCGTGCGGCGTCCCGTGAGCTTGCGTTACCCATCAGGCTGGTCTGCATGGGTATCGCAAGCTCCACCCATCCTGCGTCGCTGCAGGGGCGGATTCACCCGGCGACTACCCGCACCAGCTGCCAGGCGGCGAAGCCCAGCAGGAAAACCCCGGCCGTGCGGTCGATCCATTGCATGGCGCCCACGCCCAGTCGATGGCGGATTGTGGATACGCCAAGGCTCAGGGCCAGCCACCAGAGCGCCGAGCCGCAGAACACGCCGAGGACCATCACCAGGCCGTCCGCGCCGGAGAGGGCCTCGCCGCCAGACAAGGTGGCGAAGATGGCGACGAAGGAAAGGATGGTCAGCGGGTTGCTGAGTGTCAGCACGAACACCGAAGCGAAGGCCGGCAGTGCGCGGACGGGGTCGCCTGTGCTGGCGGCGCGCTCGGATGGTACGGCGCGCAGCATCTTCACGCCCATCCAGGCCAGGAACAGGGCGCCGGCCAGGGCGAGCGGGGTGGCCAGCGCAACAAAGGCGCGAGTAATGGCGCCAATGCCGAAGGCGCCCAGGGCGCCGTAGCAGGCATCCGCCGCTGCCGCGCCCAGGCCGCTGATGAAGCCAATGCGCGCGCCGTGGCCCAGGGTGCGCTGGATGCACAAGAGGCCGATGGGGCCGACCGGGGCGGCGATAGACAGGCCGATGAGGGTGGATTTGAGAAACAGCAGGGCTTCCATGCGCAGGCTCCGGAGGCAGTGGACATGGCGAATATTCTGCGCTGCACTGCATTGGGTCTGAATACAGGGATTGCGGTAGTTTTGACTGATTACCTGAATATTTAACGAGATACGGCGGAGAGGCCTTATTAATATGGAGCTTGATGCAAAGTCCTGGAAAATCCTGCAAGTCGTGCAGCGCGAAGGACGTATTTCCCTGACCGACCTGGCCTCGCGGGTATCGCTGTCCCTGCCGGCGACTTCCGAGCGCCTCAAGCGCCTGGAGGAGGCCGGAGTGATCGAGGCTTACCGTGCCACGGTTTCGCCAGAGGAGGCCGGCTACCAGGTGATGGCGCTGATCGGCATGACCACCCCCCAGCCGGAAAAGGCGCGGCTGATCGCCCAGTTGCAGCAGATGCCGGAGGTACTGGAGTGCCTGCACGTCACCGGGCAGGACTCCTTCATCCTGCGCGTGGTGACCCGCGATATCCGCCACCTGGAACGGTTCGTCGGCAGCATCAACCACTTCGGCGAGACCCGTACCTCCATCGTGATGTCGGCCCCCATTCCCCTGCGCGGAGTAGAACCGCCGCGCGACTGAACCCAGGTATAGAAGCGCCGGATGGGTGACAAAACCTTGTAGGGGCGATTTCAATCGCTATGTCTGCGTTAGCTGTTGCGAGAAATTTCCCATTCGGCCAATAGCCTTGTAGGAGCTGCCTGCAACACGCCATGCAGACATAGCCATTTCAATCGCCAAGGGCGGCGAAGCTGCCCCCCGGTCATGAAGCCCGGACCTGCGGCGCGGTTGGCGAATGAAATCGCCCCCACAGATGGAGTAATCCATCTTCTTGGCTCGAATGGCGGCAATCTGCCATACGGTCTCACTGCCCATTCCGAGTTTGTTTAGAATGCGTCCCGTTTTGCCGTCCGTTCTGGGGCGGCTCTTTCGAATGAAAGGTTCTTCATGCTCACCGGCAGCTATGACTATTCCCTTGTTCTCATTTCCCTGCTGGTAGCCATCCTGGCGTCCTATACGGCGCTGGACCTGGCCGGGCGGGTAGCCCATAGCCAGGGACGTGGTGCGGTGCTGTGGATCGCAGGCGGTGCCGTGGCCATGGGCATTGGCATCTGGTCCATGCACTTCATCGGCATGCTCGCCTTCAGACTGCCCATTGCGCTGGGCTACGACCTGCCGTTGACCCTGCTGTCCCTGCTGATTGCCGTGCTGGTATCCGGTTTCGCCCTGTGGCTGGTGAGCCAACCCGAGCAGCCCCTCTGGCAGTTGCTCTGTGGCGCCGTGACCATGGGCGCTGGAATCAGCTCCATGCACTACCTGGGCATGCACGCCATGCGCATGGTGCCGGGTATCGACTACGACCCCGGCCTGTTCTACCTCTCCCTGGCCATCGCCGTTGCCGCCTCTGGTGCGGCGCTGTGGATCGCCTTCCACCTGCGCCACGACACCCCCTATGTGCGCCTGGCGCGGGCGGGGGCGGCCCTGGTGATGGGCGTGGCCATTGTCGGCATGCACTACACCGGTATGGCGGCGGCGAACTTCCCCCTGGGCAGCATCTGCGGCGCAGCCGTTGCCGGCCTCGACAGCCGCTGGCTGGCCAGCCTGGTGATAGCGATCACCCTGGCGATCCTGGCCATCGCCCTGCTGACCTCGGTGCTGGATGCCCGCCTGGAGGCGCGCACCGCCCAGCTCGCCAGCTCCCTGGAGCGTGCCAACCAGGAGCTGACCCACCTGGCCCTGCACGACAACCTCACCAAGCTGCCCAATCGCACGTTGCTGGAGGACCGCATCGACCAGGCGATCCACAAGGTCAATTGCAATGGCGGATGCTTCGGCCTGCTGTTCATGGACCTGGATGGCTTCAAGCCGGTCAACGACGCCTTCGGCCACCATGTGGGCGACCTGTTGCTGCGGGACGTGGCCCAGCGTCTGCGCGAACACCTGCGCGCCGAGGACACCCTGGCGCGCATCGGCGGTGACGAATTCGTGCTGCTGGCCAGCCTCGGCGAGCCGAATGACGCAGTGACCCTAGCCAGCCAGCTCGTCGCCCTTGTGGGCAGTGCCTTCGAGGTGGGTGGCCAGGAGCTTCGGGTGTCCACCAGCGTCGGCATTGCCCTCTATCCCGGCGACGGTGCCACCCGCGAAGAGCTACTGATGAATGCTGACGCGGCCATGTACCACGCCAAGGGCGCGGGCAAGAACGGCTACAGCTTCTTTGAACAGTCGATGAACACCAACGCCCGCAACCACCTGCAGCTGCTCCACGACCTGCGCCAGGCGCTGGATGCCGGTGAGCTGGTGCTGCACTACCAGCCCAAGTTCGCGGCCGGTGGAGGTCGCCGGGTGATCGGCGCCGAGGCGCTGCTGCGCTGGCAGCACCCACGCCGGGGTCTGCTGATGCCGGACCAGTTCATCGGACTGGCGGAGAAAACCGGTCTGATCATTCCCATTGGTAACTGGGTGCTGGATGAAGCCTGCCGGCAGATGAGCCAGTGGTACGCCGAAGGTCGACGCGACTGGCGGGTGGCGGTCAACCTGTCGGCCCTGCAGTTCTGCCACGCCGGGCTGATCGGCAGTGTGCAGGCGGCCTTGCAACGCTATGCGCTGCCGGCCAATTGCCTGACCCTGGAGATCACCGAAACCACCGCCATGCAGGACGCCGACACCAGCCTGGACATCCTCGGTCGACTGGCGGAAATGGGCGTGGACCTGTCCATAGACGACTTCGGCACCGGCTACTCCAGCCTGCTTTACCTCAAGCGGTTGCCGGCCAACGAGCTGAAGATTGACCGGGGCTTCGTCCGCGACCTGGAGCGCGACAGCGATGACGCGGCGATCATTTCCGCCATCGTCGCCCTCGGCCAGGCGCTGGACCTTCGCATCGTTGCCGAAGGGGTGGAGACCGAGTCCCAGCAGGCGTTCCTCACCGGTCTTGGTTGCGATTCGTTGCAGGGTTTCCTGTTTGGCAAGCCCGTTCCTGCGGATCAATTCATGGTCGGGGCCGAGGCGCTGGCCTGAAGGAGAGCGGTGCACATGCCGAGCCGTTGCGCTAACTTTATACCCCCCGGGGTAATCGCCAGTAGAGACCGCCAATGACCAACGAAGTGGTGGCCGCCCATCAGGACGCCATGCTCAAGCGCCTGGCCCGCGTTGAAGGACAGATTCGCGGCCTGCAGGCGATGATCCGTCGTGGCGACGACTGTGAAGCTATCGCCCAACAGTTCAGCGCCTCGCGCAAGGCGCTCGACCGTGCCTACCAGCAGATGCTGATGTGTCTGCTGGAAGAGGCCATGCTCGACCCGGAGCAGGACGCTGGCGACACCCTCGAGCGCGTTCGCGCCATCTTCACCAAGTACACCTGAGTTTTCCTGGCGGCGTTAGCGGCCGGTCGCATTGGGTTTCGAGCGTCTGGATCATATACCCCTGGGGGTATATGATCGCGCCACCTGTAACCGTTCGGCCGACGAGGCCAGGAGTCCCCCGATGACAATTGACTGGCTCTCTTTTACGCCCTGGAGCGCCCTGGCTGGTGGCGCGCTGATCGGCCTGTCCGCCAGCCTGTTCATCCTCGCCAATGGCCGCATCGCCGGCATCAGCGGACTGCTCGGCAGTCTGCTTGAGCGCGCCGGTGATGGCCTGGGCGAGAAGGCCCTGTTCCTCTTCGGCCTGTTGTTGGCACCGGTGGTCTGGACGGCAATCTCGGGGGCGCCGCCGGTACGGATCGACGCGGGTTGGCTGGCGCTGCTGGCTGCCGGCCTGCTGGTGGGGGTGGGTACCCGCTACGGTTCCGGCTGCACCAGTGGCCATGGCGTCTGCGGACTGGCGCGCCTGTCGCCGCGCTCGCTGGTGGCGACCCTGGCCTTCATGGCGATGGGGTTCCTCACCACCTACGTGATGCGACACCTGATTGGAGGTGGTCTGTGAGCAAGCTCAGTGCTTTTCTCGCCGGCCTGATATTCGGTCTGGGCCTACTGCTCGCCGGCATGGCCGACCCGGCCAAAGTGCTCGCCTTCCTCGATCTGGCCGGCGCCTGGGACCCGTCCCTGGCCCTGGTGATGGCCGGTGCCATCGCCGTTGCGTTGCCGGCCTTCAGCCTTGCCAGGCGACTGCCGGAGTCCTGGCTGGGGCAGCCGATGCAACTGCCCGCCAAGCGTGGTCCTGATCGCCGGCTGATTGGCGGCAGCCTGATGTTCGGTGCGGGCTGGGGCATCGCCGGCATCTGCCCGGGCCCGGCTGTGGCGCTACTGCTGACCGGTCATTGGCAGGCCTGGATGTTTTTCCTGGCAATGCTGGGCGGGATGCTCCTTTACGCAGGCCTGGAGGGTGGGTACAGGCGGCCGAGCCGGAAACTAAGCTGAAGAAACCAGGATTGGAGCTCGTACCATGAAACCGCGTGTGGAAGCTTTCTTCGACCCGGCGACTTGTTCCTACAGCTACGCCGCCAGCGATCCGGCTAGCGGTCACTGCGCCATCATCGACCCGGTGCTGGACTACTGCGCCGCCAGTGGTCGCACGTCCCATGCCGGGGCCGAGCGCATCGCCGCTTACGTGCGGGAACAGGGTCTGACGGTCGATTGGCTGCTGGAAACCCACGTCCATGCCGACCACCTTTCGGCGGCGGCCTGGCTCAAGCAGGAGCTCGGAGGGCGCCTGGCCATCGGTGGGCTGATCACCCAGGTGCAACAGCGCTTCGGCGCGCTGTTCAACGCCGGAAAGGACTTCGCCACCGACGGTCGCCAGTTCGACCGCCTGCTGCAAGACGGTGACCGTCTGGCCATCGGCGAGCTTGAGCTCCTCGCCCTCCATACGCCGGGCCATACCCCGGCCTGCATGACCTACCTGATCGGGGACGCCGCGTTTATCGGCGACACCCTGTTCATGCCCGACTACGGTACCGCCCGCTGCGATTTCCCAGGAGGCGACGCCCGTTCCCTGTACCGTTCCATCCAGCGACTGTTCGCGCTGCCGGATGAAACCCGATTGTTCCTCTGCCATGACTACAAGGCGCCGGGCCGCGACGAATACTGCTGCGAAACGACGGTGGCCGAGCAGCGCGCTGGAAACGTCCATGCCCATGACAGCATCGACGAAGACGCCTTCGTCGCCATGCGCATCGCACGGGACGCCACCCTGGCCATGCCGGCGCTGATCCTGCCGGCGGTGCAGGTGAACATGCGCGCCGGCCAATTGCCGCCGGCCGAAGACAATGGCATTCGTTACTTGAAGATTCCGCTGGACGCGCTCTGAGGGCCTTATTTGGGGGGGGCGAATTCATTCGCTAGTGCTGCGGGAGGCGGGGATTCCTGCGGCAATCCACCACAGAGCCTTCCTGCTTTCAGCCTTGAAAGCCCGATGCTAGAGTCGCCGCCCATGAACCTGGCCAGCCAAGACCGCTCGCTGATTGCCTGGATGCTCTATGCCTGCGTCCTGCTCAATCTGTTCGCCTGCGGTTTGCATCATGGGCAGGCAATGGGGCTGCAGTTGAGCGGTATCGGCGGGCAGTTCTGCTCCGTCGGCAGCGACAGCGGTCCCGCTCTCGATGGCGGTATCGGCGGCGCCTCCGCCAGCCTCTGGTCCAACCTCTTCAGTTGCCCCTTCTGCGCCGGCGTCACCCTCAGCGTCGCCATCCTCTTCGGGCTTGCCTGGCTGTTCCGTCCGGGCACGGTCCGTCTCCTTCCGTACGAGCGGCGCAGCAAGGCGCCACCGCGACACGCCTGGCCTCCGGCCAACCCCCGCGCTCCCTAGCGGTGTTCTTTCCGGCCGCCGCGCCCCTTGGCGCGGCGCCATCCCGTGCCTGTCCGTCCGCCAGGCCGACCAAAAGAACAACGCCGAACACTGATCTTTGGGAGTGCACCATGCACAACACCTCCATGCTGAGCCTGCTCGCCCTTGCCGTGAGCCTTGCCAACCTTGCCCATGCCGAGCATGTGGAACTGGACAACACCCTGGTGAAAGGGGAGTACCGCAAGGACCCCACCGCCCCGACCATCGCCGAGAAGAAGGAAGAGTTCTCCCGCATCCCCGGCGGCGCCGGGGTGGTGGACGCGGAAACCTACAAGACCGGTCGCAGCAGCACCCTGCAGGACGCCCTGGGGATGGCGACCGGCGTGTTCATCCAGCCGCGCTTCGGTGCCGAGGAGGCGCGTCTGTCGATCCGTGGCTCGGGCCTGCAGCGCACCTTCCATGGTCGCGGCCTGCTGCTGATGCAGGACGGCGCGCCGGTGAACCTGGCCGACGGCAGCTTCGACTTCCAGACCATCGAGCCGCTGGCAACCGACCACATTGAAGTGCTGCGCGGCGCCAATGCCTGGCGTTATGGCGCGGCCAACCTCGGCGGGGCGATCAACTTCGTCAGCCCCACCGGCAAGACCGCGCCGCCGGCGACCCTGCGCGCCGAGGGCGGGAGCTTCGGCTATGAGCGCCTGTATGGCGCCTTCGCCCAGGACTTCGGCAACTGGGACGGCTTCGTCAGCCTTAACGGCTACAACCAGGACGGCTACCGCGACCACTCGCGGCAGGAGAACCAGCGCTACTTCGCCAACCTCGGCGGGCTGATCAACGAGGACCTGGCGACCCGTTTCTACTTCACCCATGTGGAAACCGACTCCGACCTGCCGGGCAGCCTGACCAAGGCGCAGATGCGCCGCGATCCAGAGCAGGCTTCTGCCAACAGCATCAGCGGGGACCAGCAGCGTGATTTCGACCTCAATCGCGTTGGCAATATCACCGCCCTGCAACTTGGCGGCGGCCACAGCCTGGAGCTGGCCACCTTCTACAGCGAGAAGAGCCTGTTCCACCCGATCTTCCAGGTGCTCGACATCGACAGCGAGGACTACGGCGCACGCCTCTCGCACAAGTGGCAGAACGACGAGGGCTGGCGCTGGACCGGCGGCGTCGAGACGAACCACGGCCGCAACTGGGACTCGCGCTATGTGAACGTCGGTGGCGAGAAGGGCCGTAAGGTCAACGAGTTGCACCAGACCGCACGTAACGTCAATGCGTTCGGCGAACTGGAAATACCCCTGGCCGAGCGCCTGGCGCTGATTGGCGGCGCGGCCTGGCTGCACCAGGAGCGTGACGTCGATGACCGCCTGCGCTGCAATGCCTTCGTGACCGCGGTGTGCGTGCGCCAGGATGAGTCTTTCAACAAGCGCTACACCGGCCGCCTCGGCCGGGTTGGCCTGCGCTATGAACTGAACGAGGAAGTGGTGCTGTTCACCAACTTCAGTCAGAGCTTCGAGCCGCCGACCTTCAGCGAGCTCACCGGTGGCCAGGTGATCACCGCCAACGACGCGCAGAAGGCCAACACCCTCGAGGCGGGGATGCGCTGGCAGCGTGATGATGTTGACCTCGACCTGGCCGTATACCGCAGCGAAATCCGCGACGAACTGCTGGCGCTCAACGACGGCAATGGCCAGCCGCTGGGCACCATCAACGCCGACCGCACCATCCACCAAGGCATAGAGCTGGGCGGCGCATGGACCCTTGGCCAGTTCGTGCTGCGCGGCCAGTACCTGCTCAACGACTTCCGTTTCGATGGCGATGACGTCTATGGCGACAACCGCCTGGCCGGTCTGCCGCGCCAGTTCATCAAGGGCGAAGCGCTGTGGCAGCGTGAAGGCTGGTACGCCGGCCCGACCTTCGAGTGGGTGCCCAACCACTACAACGTCGACCAGGCAGAAACCCTCTATGCCGACGGTTACTCCATTTGGGGGCTGAAAGGGGGTTACCGTCCGGCGGAGGGCTTCGGCTTCTTCGTCGAGGGCCGCAATCTCTCGGACAAGACCTATGCCGCCACCACCGGCGTGATCGCCGATGCCCACGGCCTGGACAGCGCCCAGTTCATGCCGGGCGATGGTCGTAGCGTCTACGTCGGCCTGGAGTGGCGGATGTGACGGCGGCGCAGGGAAGCCTCGCCCCCCCTGCGCCTGGCTGAAGGGCGGTTTTCCTCCGATGTAAGGCCTGGGCTTTCTCGCAGGGGCACATACCCTTGAGGTTAAGGCCCCAACTGCCCAAGGGCCGGGAGCAGCCCCTATGAGCAGTCGTGCGTTCTCCCGCGTTCGCCGCCATCGCCGTTGGCCACTGACAGGCGCCTGCCTCTGGCTGTTCCTGATGACCCTGCTGGGGGCCGAGCTGGCCGGTGGTGACCTGCGGGGCACCTTCCCCGACGAGGGGCATGGCCAGGGCCAGGGCAGGGGACGGACGGAAAGGGGGCACGAGGGCACGGGCCTATAATGGCCAGTGCAGTACTTCCAGGGTTCAAGCCCCCCCGCCATCCAGCTTTTCGCGCTCGTGCCAACTCTGACGGACGGTCGGGCCCGCGCGGCCCCACCATTGCGACAAGGGTATTCGGCCTGGCGCCATTCTCCGTTCAGCGACCACCCGCCCCACCCAGGGCGGGTGCCTGACAGGAGCTGCAGTCATGAAAAGAACAATTGCGCTATCCATCCCCGTATTGCTGCTTGTCGGCGCTCTGGTCTCCACGGCGTTGGCGGAGGACGATCTGCTGCGCTTCAAGGGCGGTATCGGTGTGTCGCCCCTGTCCAGCGGCCAGGGCACTGAAGCCATCGCCACCGTGGTCAACCGCAACATCGTGCGCGGGGTGCAACCGGCCGGGCAGATCTGGCTGATCCGCAGCTTTGATGCGCGGCTCAGTATTGCCGGGGCTTTCCGGGCTGAGGGGCGTGGACTGATCCTGGGCGGCGGCAACAACATCGGCAGGGCCACCGGGCAGTCCGTCTTCGCCACCCTGTTCTGCGGCAGTGTGGCGCCTTTCACGGAAAGCAGCACCGACCTGCTGGGTGTGCCGCTGGACGAGGAAGGTGACTTCAGGATCAACGATATCTTCAACCCCGTGCCGCCGAACCCCTGCGACAGTCCGGTGCTGCTGATCCGCAATGCCGCCAATGCGAGCTGGTTCGCAGCGGGCATTCCGCGGAGCAACGACCGGGTGGATGAGCCTGACGACGAACCGCCGATGGGCGATGTGCCCATGCCGGCTGCGCCTTGAGGTCTTGAGCGGCTGACCATCGCTGATGATCCAGCCTCCCGATATACTCGCCGGCATCTTCCCCAACCGATACGACAGGAGGGTGCCGTGGACTACCTCGGTGCGTTGCTGGCCATCTCTGGCGTACTGATGCTGAGCGTCGTCAGCCCCGGACCCAATTTCGCCATCGTTACTTCCACGGCGACCCTGCGTTCCCGTCGTGCCGGCGTCGCCACCGGGCTGGGTCTGGCGGCTGCCTCCGCCACCTGGGCACTGCTGGCCGTGGCCGGCCTGGGGCTGATCGTGTCGCAGGTGGAATGGCTCTACCTCGGCATCAAGCTGGCCGGTGCCGCCTACCTGATCTGGCTCGGCAGCCGGATGATCCTCGGGGCGCGCAAGCCCCCGGTTGCCACGCCTGAGGCCCTTGAGTCCGGCGTTTTCGCTGCCGCCCGCAAGGGCTACCTGGTCAGCATGACCAACCCCAAGGCGCTGGCCTTCTACGGCAGCATTTTCGCCGTGATGGTCCCGGTCCATGTGCCGGTCTGGTTCCATGCAGCCATCGTCGTCATCGCCGCCGGATTCTCCGGCCTTTGGTACTGCAGCATGGCACTGCTTTTCTCCAGCCCCGCAGTACGCGGCGGCTTCATGCGCTTCAAGGCGGTGTTCGAGACCCTGATGGGCGTGTTCCTGCTGGGCCTGGGCGGACGGTTGCTGCTCAGTCGCTGAATTTCTTTCTGCGGGGAGAATTCATTCGAGATTGAAATCGCTCCCACCCGCACATTTTTGCACTGAGCAGTTCCGTAGGATGCGGTGGAGCGGAGCGATACCCATCAGGGCGGGTATCGATGAGGCCGAAGGGCGAACCTGCGATCCGCATGGCGATTGAAATGGCTCTGTCTGCATTACGTGTTGCGGGCAGCTGCGTTGCCCGTAGGAGCTGGCTTGCCAGCGAATGGCCCCGTTTCGCTGGCAAGCCAGCTCCTACAAGGCTCTTGGCCTCTCGCAATAGCTAACGCAGACATGGCGATTGAAAACGTCCCCACAGGAATGTCCGGTGCCCTGAGAAGGGGCATGCTGGCTACGTAGTATTACGTAGTCGTGCTTCGTAGTTGTGCGAATGTCTCCGCGGGCTCAAGGCGCCGATAGTGTCCGCTGCCCCTATCCGGGCATAAACAACAACAAAAGCCGCCGCAGGTAAACCCAGCGGCAGGAGACAATTCAATGACTCAACTGGCTACCCGAATCGCCTGGTTCGCCGTTGCCCTGCTGGGCGCAGTTGCGCTCGGTACTGTGGCGCTGCGCCGGGGCGAAGCCATCAACGCCCTCTGGATCGTTACTGCTGCAACCGCGATCTACCTGATTGCCTACCGCTACTACAGCCTGTTCATCGCCAACAAGGTGATGCAGCTGGACCCCTCCCGTGCAACACCTGCGGTGCTCAACAACGATGGTCTGGACTACGTTCCGACCAACAAGCACATCCTCTTTGGTCACCACTTCGCCGCCATCGCCGGCGCCGGCCCGCTGGTGGGGCCGGTACTCGCCGCACAGATGGGCTACCTGCCCGGCACGCTCTGGCTGATCGCCGGCGTGGTCCTGGCGGGTGCGGTGCAGGACTTCATGGTGCTGTTCCTCTCCACGCGTCGTAACGGCCGTTCGCTGGGTGACATGGTTCGCGAGGAGATGGGCCGTATTCCGGGCACCATCGCCCTGTTCGGCTGCTTCCTGATCATGATCATCATCCTTGCGGTGCTGGCGCTGATCGTGGTGAAAGCCCTGGCCGAAAGCCCGTGGGGCATGTTCACCGTGATGGCGACCATCCCGATCGCGGTGTTCATGGGCGTCTACATGCGCTACATCCGCCCGGGCCGCATCGGCGAAATTTCCGCCATTGGCGTGGTGCTGCTGCTGGTATCCATCTGGCTCGGCGGCATCGTGGCTGCCGACCCGGTCTGGGGTCCGGCCTTCACCTTCACCGGCGTGCAGATCACCTGGATGCTGATCGGCTACGGCTTCGTCGCCGCCGTGCTGCCGGTGTGGCTGATCCTCGCTCCGCGTGACTACCTGTCGACCTTCCTGAAAATCGGCACCATCGTTGGTCTGGCCATCGGCATCCTGGTTCTCGCGCCGGAGCTGAAAATGCCGGCCCTGACCCAGTTCGTCGACGGCACCGGACCGGTGTGGAAGGGCACCCTGTTCCCGTTCCTGTTCATTACCATCGCCTGTGGTGCGGTATCCGGTTTCCACGCGCTGATCAGCTCCGGTACCACGCCCAAGCTGCTGGCCAACGAAACCCACGCCCGCTACATCGGTTACGGCGGCATGCTGATGGAGTCCTTCGTCGCCATCATGGCCATGGTTGCTGCTTCGGTGATCGAGCCGGGCGTGTACTTTGCCATGAACAGCCCGGCCGCCCTGGTGGGCAGCGACGTGAACACCGTTGCCGCCACCGTCAGCAGTTGGGGTTTCGCCATCACCCCGGAAGTGCTGCAGCAGACCGCGACCGACATCGGTGAGCACAGCATCCTGGCGCGTGCCGGCGGTGCGCCGACCCTGGCCGTGGGTATCGCGCAGATTCTTCACCAGGTGCTGCCGGGTGAGAACACCATGGCCTTCTGGTACCACTTCGCGATTCTCTTCGAAGCGCTGTTCATCCTCACTGCCGTGGATGCCGGTACCCGTGCTGGTCGCTTCATGCTGCAGGACCTGCTGGGCAACTTCGTACCGGCCCTGAAGAAGACCGAATCCTGGACCGCCAACGTCATCGCCACCGCCGGTTGCGTGGCCCTCTGGGGCTGGCTGCTGTATCAGGGCGTGATCGATCCGCTGGGTGGCATCAACACCCTGTGGCCGCTGTTCGGTATCTCCAACCAGATGCTGGCCGGTATCGCCCTGATGTTGGGCTGCGTGGTGCTGATCAAGATGAAGCGCCAGCGCTACGTCTGGGTCACCCTGGTGCCGGCTGTGTGGCTGCTGATCTGCACCACCACCGCAGGCCTGATCAAGCTGCTCGACCCGAACCCGGCCGTCGGCTTCCTGGCCCTGGCCAAGAAGTACAGCGATGCCGCCAACGCCGGCCAGATCCTGGCCCCGGCCAAGGACATGGATCAGATGCAGCATGTGATCTTCAACGCCTACACGAATGCCGGGCTGACCGTACTGTTCCTCTTCGTGGTGATGAGCGTCCTGTTCTTCGCCATCAAGGTTGGGCGCAGTGCCTGGATGAAGTCCGAGCGCAGCGACAAGGAATCCCCCTTCCAGCCGATTCCGGACGCTTGAGGAGACCGCGAGCATGTTCAATGACCTCGGCCGCATGGGTAAGTACCTCGGGCAGGCCGCGCGCATGCTCGTGGGCATGCCCGACTACGACAACTATGTCGAGCACATGCAGAACAAGCACCCGGACAAACCGGTGATGAGTTACGAGGAGTTCTTCCGCGAGCGGCAGGACGCCCGCTACGGCGGCGGCAAGGGACGGCCCATACGCTGCTGTTGAAGTTTTGATGCGTTAACCTGAGCGCCACGCCTGTCGTGGCGCTTTTTACTTGTAGGAGCGAGCTTGCTCGCGAACGGTTTTGCCCGGGCTTTTCGCGAGCAAGCTCGCTCCTACGGGTTCGCTCCTGATTCCGAGGAAACCCCCGATGTCTGCCCATCTCCCTATTCCCGTCACCGTGCTCAGCGGCTTTCTTGGTGCCGGCAAGACCACCCTGCTGAAACACATCCTCAAGGCCGATCACGGCCTGAAGATCGCCGTGATCGAAAACGAGTTCAGCGAGACACCCATCGACGGCCAGTTGCTGGGCAATGAGCCGGTGCAGGTGATGACCCTGGCCAATGGCTGCGTCTGCTGCTCCATCCACGTCGAGCTGGAGAAGGCGCTGTTCCTCCTGCTGGAGCGGCTGGATGCCGGCGAGCTGGCGTTCGACCGCCTGGTGATCGAATGCACCGGCCTGGCTGATCCGGCGCCGGTGGCGCAGACCTTCTTCGCCGATGAAGAGCTGTGCGAGCGCTATGTGCTGGACGGCATCATCACCCTGGTGGACGCGGTGAACGCTGAGCGCCATCTGCAGGAAACCATGGCCCAGGCCCAGGTGGGTTTTGCCGACCGTATCCTGGTGAGCAAGCGCGACCTGGTGGACGAAGCCCACTTCGGCGCCCTTTGCCAGCGCCTCTCGCGCATCAACCGCCGCGCGCCGATCCGCGTGGTGGACCACGGCCGCATCGACCTGGCTGAACTGCTGGACGTACGTGGCTTCAACCTCAACGCCGATGTTGGCCCGGCAATGACCCTTCGCCCCCTCGTGCCGGCCGGTACGCCGGATCGCATCGGCACCCTGGTGTTGAAAAGCGAGCGGCCGCTGGACATCGACCAGCTCAGTGCCTTCATGGAGCAACTGCTGGAAGAGCATGGCAATTCCATGCTGCGCTACAAGGGCGTGCTGTCCATCGCCGGCGAAGAACGTCGCCTGGTGTTCCAGGGCGTGCTGCGGCTCTACGGCTTCGACTGGGACCGCGAGTGGCAGGCTGGGGAAGCGCGCGAGAGCGTGATGGTCTTCATCGGCGATCAGTTGCCGGAAGAGCAGATTCGCGCGGGGTTCGAAGCGGCGCAGGTGTGAGCCCGCAATCGCGAACCTGTAGGGGCGAATTCATTCGCCCCTACAAGGCCTCAAGCAAGCTTGTGGCGCGTGTTACCAGAGCGGCAGCACGTAGCTGAGGATCAGGCGGTTCTCGTCGATGTCGTTGGTGAAGT